>NZ_JBHWUI010000204.1:0-12956 GCF_042737525.1 Kitasatospora sp. NPDC059973
GCCCCGGGCGGCGGAGCGGGACGCCGGGGCGGGGAGGACGGCCCGGGCCCCGCAGCTCCCGGCCGGCTGCTCGAACGCTTCGGCGAGCGCATGGTTTCGGACATTCCCGTCGGCCCCCGGGGTCGGCACCCCGGGGGCCCTCCCGGCCGCGTGGCGCGGCCGTCAGGACGTGGCGCCGAAATCGACGTCCTCGGTGCCCACCGTGCCGCCCGTCCGGCCGGGTGCCGTCTGGTACGTCCAATACAGGTTGGTGTGGGCGATGACCTGGGCCGGCGGCGGCGCACCCCAGGCGGTCTGGTCCTCGGTGGTGTGGGCATCCGCGACCAGGACCGCGTCGTAGCCCCGGACGAGGGCGCCGTGCAGGGTCGAGCGGATGCACTGGTCGGTCTGCGCGCCGGCGACGACGAGCCGGCCGACGCCGAGGTCCGCCAGGACGCTCTCCAGCTCGGTGTCCTCGAAGGAGTCGCCGTAGGTCTTCCCGACCAGCGGCTCGGTGTCGCCCGGCGTCAGCTCGGGGACGATCCGCCAGCCGTCGCTCCCCGGCTCCAGGTCCGGGTCGGAGTGCTGGACCCAGACGACGGGGACCTTCTCGTGGCGGGCCTTCGTGACCAGGCGGCCGATGTTGGCGACGACGGCGTCGCGCTCGTGCGCTTCCTCGACGACGCCGTTCTGCACGTCGACGACGAGCAGCGCGGTCCGCGGACGGCCTTCGAGTGTGGTCATGCTCTCCCCTTGCTCGTACCCGGCCACGGTGGTGGCCCCGGAGCACGCTAGACCCACCCTCCGACAGCGGACCGGCCCCGGCACCGAGGGGGACCGGCCCGGTCCCCCCTCGGCGCCCGCGCGCTAGGGGGCGTTGCCAAGCCCCGCCGGGTCCGCGCGCGACTCGGCGAACACCCCTCAGTACGCCTGGGCGGCGTTCTCCGCGAGGATCGCCCGCAGCCGGGTGGTGCGCGGCGCGGCCGGGCGTTCGGCGACGGCCTGGGGCAGGGCCGGGCCGGCCGCGTGGACCACGGAGAGGTGGCGCTCGCCGCGGCCGAACGCGGTGTAGACCCACTGGCGGGTGAGGGCCGCGCCCGCGTCCTCGGGGAGGACGACGACCGCGCCCGGCCAGCGGCGGCCGACCGCCTGGTGGACGGTCAGCGCCCAGCCGTGCCGCAGCCGGCCGGCTTCGGCCGGCGGGACGCTGCGGCGCGAGCCGTCCGGGAACTCCAGGTGCAGGCCGGTGGCGTCGCCGTCGAGCACCCGGGCGGGGCGGACGACGCCGGGGGCGGGGGAGTCCACCACGCGGTCGCCCGGGTCGAAGCCGCCGAAGCGGCCCGGGCCGGGGTTGAGGGCGGCCTTGGCGGCGGCGTTCAGCGCCCGGGTGCCGGCCGCGCCGCCGTGGCCGGGGGTCAGCAGCACCACCTGCTCGGCGGGGATGCCGAGCGCGCGCGGGATGGAGTCGGTGAGCAGCTGGATGGCGCGGTGGACGGCCTCGCCGCCGTCCTTGGCGGTCAGGATGACCACCTCCTTGTCCGGCGCCTCGACCGGCTGCAGCTCGCCGATGCCGATGCCGGAGACCAGTTCGCCGATCGGACCGAAGTCCGGGGTGCGGGAGGCCACGGAGGGGCAGACCTTGGCGGTCAGCAGGTCGGCGAAGAACCGGCCCGGCCCGGCCGACCAGAGCTGGCCCGGGTCGCCGCTCAGGACCAGCCGGGTGCCGTCGGCGAGCGACTCCAGCAGGGTCGCGGCCAGCTCGACGTCCAGCAGCGGGGCGTCCAGCACGACGAGGACGTCGAGGGCGAGCGTGCCGTCCGAGGACCGGCCGGGGCCGGCCGTGCCGGACAGCAGCTCGGCCAGGGTGGCGGCGGGCAGCGGCTCGTCGGCCGGCCCGGTGAGGGCGTCCCGGCCCTGCTCGGTCCAGGTGGCGGCCCAGGCGCGCAGACCGAGGCCGGCGGCGGCGCGGACCAGCGCGACCGGCTCGGCGCGGGCGGACTCGCCACCGGTGTGGGTGACCAGGGCGCTCTCCGCGGCGGCCCGGATCAGGGCGGTCGCCGAGGAGGACGGCGCCGCGGCGGCGGCCGCCTCCCAGGCGGCCGGGCCGGGGGCGGCGGGCGTACCGGGAGCGTCGGCGCCGCCGGCCGGGCCCCCGCCGGCCGGGCTCTCGTCGGCGCCCTCGGCGGAGGGGTCCCCGGCCGGGTCTTCGGAGGCGTCCTCGGTGGCGTCCTCGTCGGCCGGCGCGTCCGCCGCCGGAGCGGGCTCGGCCTCCTCGCCGCTCCCGCCCTCGCCGCCGTCCGCCTCGTCCGGTTCGGCCGCCTCGTCCGGTTCGTTCACCTCGCCAGACTCGTCCACGCCGGGGACGAAGGTCGACATCAGCCGGACCAGGCCGTCGGCCAGGCTCTCCTCCGCCAGGGCCAGCCGCTCCAGCGCGAGCACGGTGCGGGTCGGCGGCTCGTCGTCCTCGTCGCCGCCGGCGGAGTGCGCCTCGGCGCCGGTCAGCTCCTCCTGGAAGGGCATCGCCCGGCCGTCGACCACGGCCGACTGCAGCGCGGCGGCGGCGTCCGGCAGGCCGAGGCGGTCCAGCCCGGCCGTCACCTCGCCGATCTCCACGGCGGAGTGGCCGCGCAGGGCGGCCTGCTCCAGCAGCCAGGGCACCAGCGCCTGGGCCCGGCGGGGGTCGCCCGGGCCGGCGGCGGGGCCGAGCAGCCCGCGGGCGAAGCCGTCGGCGTGCTCGGGGCGGACGCCGGGCAGGGTCAGCACGGCCCACGGGTCGGCGCGCAGCTCCTCGGCGGCGCCGTCACCGAAGGCGGCGACGGCGGCGGGCGCGAGGTCGGTGGGCGCCCCGCCGGCGGCCAGCACCTCGGCGGTGGCCCGCAGGGCCTCCGCGCGCTGCTCGTCGGTCTCGGCCTGGTACCGGGAGGGGCGGGCGGCGGCCGGTGCCGCGGCGGGGGCGGCCTCACCCGCCGCGGCACCGGCCGGGGCGTCCGAACCGCCGGCGGTGCCCGGGACGCGCGGGGTGTTCCCGGAGGCCGGCGCGCCCGGGCGGGCCGACTGCTGCCCGACCACCCGGATCGCCTCCGCCAGCGCCGCGACGGCGGCCGCCTTGTCGGCGCCGTCCGTCCCCGGGGCCGCCGGGGACTCCTGCGGAGCGCCGTTCTCCGTGTCACTCATCGTTCGCTCCAAAAGATCACTCCACTGCTGGGGCGCCGGCCGCTCCGCGCCCGGAGCGGCCGCCGCTCGCGGCCGCCACGGGCGGCGCGCGGGGTCGGGCCCGACCGTGCCGGGGTCGAGCCGGCCCGCGTCGGGTCGGGGCATCACGTCCGTCGTCGGCCGTCGACCCTCAGTGTGTCGGTCGTCGGTCGTCGAGATCCGCCCTGTCCGGCGGCGGCGCGAGCCCTAGAGCTCGGTCCACCCCTGGTCCGGATAGCGGTGGACCGGCGACGAGATGTCGTCGAGCGCACCACGGATCTCACCCGGAAGCGTAAGCGCCTCCACTGACAGTGCCGACTGCAGCTGTGCCACCGTGCGTGCCCCGACCAGCGCGCTCGCCACCCCCGGCCGGTCCCGCACCCAGGCGAGCGCCACCGCGAGCGGGCTGCTGGCCAGCCCGTCGGCGGCGGTGGCGACGGCGTCCACGATCCGCCGCGAGCGCTCTCCGAGGTAGGGCTGGACGAAGCCGGACAGGTACGGCGAGGCGCCGCGCGAGTCCTGCGGGACGCCGTGCCGGTACTTGCCGGTGAGCACGCCGCGGCCGAGCGGCGAGGAGGCGAGCAGCCCGACGCCCGACTCCCGGGCGGCGGGCAGCGCCTCCCGTTCGAGGCCGCGCTGGAGCAGCGAGTACTCCAGCTGCGCACCGGCCAGCGGCACCCGGCCGTGGTGGGCGCGCTGCCAGGTGGCGGCGCGGGCGAGCTGCCAGCCGCTGTAGTCGCAGACGCCGACGTACCGGGCGCGCCCGGAGGTGACGGCGATGTCCAGGGCGCTGAGCGTCTCCTCGACCGGGGTCGCCGGGTCGAAGGCGTGCACCTGCCAGAGGTCGACGTAGTCGGTGCCCAGCCGGCGCAGCGAGGCGTCGAGGGCGGCGAGCAGGTGGCCGCGCGAGCCGTCGAAGCGGCGGGCGGAGTCGGGGACGCTGCCCGCCTTGGTGGCGATGACCAGGTCGGAGCGGGGGATCAGGTTGTCGGTCAGCCGGGAGAGCAGGTACTCGGCGCCGCCGTCGCCGTAGACGTCGGCGGTGTCGACCAGGTTGCCGCCCGCGTCGACGAACTCCTTGAGCTGCTCGGCGGCCTCGTGCTCGTCGGTGTCGCGGCCCCAGGTCATGGTTCCGAGGCCGAGCCGGGAGACCTGCAGCCCGGTACGGCCGAGGTGACGCTTTTCCATCGGACGGGCCCTCCACTGGCCGACAACACCGCTGATACCGCTGATACCGCTGAAACCACTCGTCCTGCTGAACCCGCCGGAACCGCTCGCGCCCCCGGCGCCGCCGGTGCCGCCCGCGCCCGGGCCGCTCGCCCCCGTCCGCGCGGGCCCGGCAAACGCGCAGGTGGGGAGAGGCGTCCCCACGTCGGCTGAGCGTAGCGGCCGGTGCCCGGGCAGATGCGCAGACCCGCAGAACGATCAGCACCCGGGTGGCGGGTCGGAATGTGGCCCAGCCCACAGCTACCGGCCAGTAGCATTTCCGCCGGACGTGCGGTTACCCTCACGGACAACCCGACTGGAAGGCATGGCAGATGCGACTCGGTATCAACCTCGGCTACTGGGGCCTCGGCATGGACGCCGACAACATCGCCGTCGCCCAGGAGGCGGACCGGCTCGGCTACTCGGTCTGCTGGGCCGCCGAGGCCTACGGCTCGGACGCGGCCACCGTGCTGTCGTTCGTCGCCGCCAAGACGGAGCGGATCGACGTCGGCTCGGCCATCTTCCAGATCCCGGCCCGCACGCCGGCGATGACCGCGATGACCGCGGCCACCCTGGACACCCTCTCGGGCGGGCGGTTCCGGCTCGGGCTCGGGGTCTCCGGCCCGCAGGTCTCCGAGGGCTGGTACGGCGTGAGGTTCGACAAGCCGCTGGCCCGCACCCGCGAGTACGTGGAGATCATCCGAAAGGCGATGTCCCGCGAGCGGCTGGTCCACGAAGGAGCGAACTGGACGCTGCCGCTGCCCGGCGGGCCCGGCAAGCCGATCAAGCTCACCGTGCACCCGGTGCGCGAGCACATCCCGCTGTACATCGCCGCGATCGGGCCGAAGAACCTGGAGCAGACCGGCGAGATCGCCGACGGCTGGCTCGGCATCTTCTTCGCGCCCGAGCAGGCCGCGCTCTCCCTCGACCCGCTGCGGGCCGGCCGGGCCAAGGCCGGGAAGACCCTGGACGAGGGCTTCGACCTCTGCCCGACCGTCACCATCGCGGTGGGCGAGGACATCGAGGCCGGGGTCGACGCCCAGCGTTCCTACGCCGCGCTCTACATCGGCGGCATGGGCAGCAAGGAGAAGAACTTCTACAACCAGCTCGCCCGGCGGATGGGCTACGAGCAGGCGGCCGACGAGATCCAGGAGAAGTACCTGGCCAGGGACTACGAGGGTGCCGCGGCGGCCGTGCCGCACGACCTGATCGACGCCACCTCGCTGGTCGGCGACACCGCCCGGATCGCGGACCGGATGCAGGCGTACGCCGACGCGGGCGTCACCACGCTGACCCTGGCGCCGGCCGGCTTCAGCCTGGAGGAGCGGGTTCGGGCGCTGCGCACCGGCGTCGAGGCGATGGAGCGCGCCGGACTGGCCTGATCCGGCGGCGCGGGGGGCACGGGCCGGCCGCTCCGTGTCCCCCGCGCCCCGCGTACGGACGGACCGGGCCTACAGCCAGTCGTGCCGCTTGAACACCCGGTGCAGCACCAGGCAGACCAGCACCATCAGCGCCACCGCCGCCGGGTACCCCCAGACCTGGTGGAGTTCGGGCATGTGGTCGAAGTTCATCCCGTACACGCCCGCGATCATGGTCGGCACGGCGGCCAGCGCGGCCCACGCCGAGATCTTCCGCATGTCGTTGTTCTGCTGCACGCTGACCTGCGCGAGGTTGGCGCTGAGGATGTCGGAGAGCAGCCGGTCCATGCCCTCGACCTGGTCGTTGGCCTTGGCGAGGTGGTCGGCGACGTCCCGCAGGTACGGCAGTGCCTCGGGGCGGACGAACGGCACGCCGCCGCGCTCCAGCCGCAGCATCGGGTCCAGCAGCGGGCCGGTGGCCCGGCGGACGGTCACCAGCTGGCGCTTGTAGCCGTAGATCCGGCCGGCGGTGTCACGGCCGACCCGGTTGGGGGCGAACACGTCGGCCTCCAGCTCGTCGAGGTCGGCCTGGAGCCCGACGGCGACGTCGACGTACCCGTCCACCACGGTGTCGCAGACCGAGTGCAGGACGGCGCTCGGCCCGTACCTCAGCACCTCCGGCTGGGCCTCCAGCTCCGCCCGGAGCTCGCCGAGCGGGCTGTCGGCGCCGTGCCGGACCGTCATCACGAAGTCCTCGCCGACGAACATCATCACCTCGCCGCTGGTCACCGCGTGCCCGCCCGGGTGGTAGCCCAGCGTCTTGAGCGAGACGAACAGCGAGCCCTGGTAGGCCTCCACCTTCGGGCGCTGACGGGCGCTGACGGCGTCCTCGACGGCCAGCGGGTGCAGCGAGAACTCCTCGCTGACCCGGTCGAGTTCCTCGACGGTGGGTTCGAAGAGGCCTATCCAGACGAAACTGCCCTTGCCGGCCGCCCGCGCGGCGGCGAGGGCGCCGGTGTGGTCCTCGGGCGCCTCGATCCGGCGGCCGTCGCGGTAGATGGCACAGTGGACGATCATCGGGCCATTGTGGCCCCTCGGCGGGAGCGGTGGCGGCACAACGCCTCGCTCTGCACGGGCGCTCCACACGACCCGGCCCCCTCCGCCGCGCCACCGGTCCGCCGCTCACCCGCCACCCGCCGCCGCGACCCCCACCCCTCGCCCGCGACCCGGCCGGGAGGCCGTACGCTGGGCTCCATGCCCACGCTGCTGCTCGTCCGTCACGGCCGGTCCACCGCGAACACCGCCGGAATCCTGGCCGGTTGGACACCCGGCGTGGATCTCGACGACACCGGGCGCGAGCAGGCCGCCGCGCTGGCCGGCCGGCTCGCCGCGATCCCGGTGGCGCAGGTCGTCAGCAGCCCGCTGGAGCGCTGCCGGCAGACCGTGGAGCCGCTGCTCGCGGTCCGCCCCGAACTCGGGCCGGCGGCCGAGGACGAGCGCCTCGGCGAGTGCCACTACGGCGAGTGGACCGGCCGCCCGCTGTCCGAGCTGGCCAAGGAGCCGCTCTGGCGCACCGTCCAGGACCACGCGGCCGCCGCCGCCTTCCCCGGGGGCGAGTCGCTGCGCGAGCTGAGCCACCGCACGGTCGACGCGGTCCGCGAGTGGAACGCCAAGGTCGCCGCCGAGCACGGCGAGGACGCGGTCTGGGTCGCGTGCTCGCACGGTGACGTGATCAAGGCGGTGGTGGCCGACGCGCTCGGCCTGCACCTCGACCACTTCCAGCGGATCTCCGTCGAGCCCTGCTCGGTCACCGCGATCCGCTACACCCCGCAGCGCCCCTTCGTGCTGAGAATGGGCGACACCGGCGACCTCTCCTCGCTCGCGCCGAAGCCGGGCGCCGGCGGCCACGGCGACCGGGGCGGCGACGCGACGCCGGCCGGGGACGCGGTGGTCGGCGGCACCGCCTGACCGACCCGCCCCGGCGCCGGCACCCGCGCCGGCCGCCGTCGCCGCGGACCGGCCCCGACCGGCGCGGACCCCGGCGGACCCGCCCCGGGTCACCGGCTCGGCTCCCCGGGCCGGGCCCGGAGGTCGTAGGGTGACTAGCGAGCCTGCCGGGACCGGCCCACCGGTGTCCGGGCGGGCGGTGGCGCCCGGACGGTCCGGCTGTCCGAGCGCCCCGCACCACAGGCAGACGACACACACCCGTCAGACGTACGACTACGCGACACCCACGCAACACCCGACATACGACGATCGAAACGATCCGGAGCGAGAGCGTGCCCCGTCAGGTCTTCTTCTACGACCAGCCCGAACGGTTCGTCGCCGGCACCGTCGGCCAGCCCGGCGCCCGGGCGTTCTACCTGCAGGCCAGCGCCCGGGGGCGGATCACCAGCGTGCTGCTGGAGAAGACCCAGGTCGCCGCGCTCGCCGAGCGGATCGATGAGGTCCTCGACGAGGCCCTGCGGCGCAGCGGCGGTGACTCCGCGATCCCCGCCGCCGCCCCGGTGGACCTGCTCGACACCGCCCCGCTGGACCTGCCGCTGGAGCAGGAGTTCCGGGTCGGCACGATGGCCCTGGCCTGGGACAGCATCGACAGCTGCCTGGTGGTCGAGGCACAGGCGGTGATCGAGGAGGACGAGGGCGAGGACGCCGCCGAGGCGGTCTTCGAGGACGACGAGAACGGCCCGGACATGCTGCGGGTGCGGCTCTCCGGCGCGATGGCCCGGGTGTTCGCCAAGCGTGCGCTGGACCTCGTCTCGGCCGGTCGCAAGCCCTGCCCGTTCTGCAACCTGCCGCTCGACCCGGAGGGCCACCTGTGCCCGCGCGCGAACGGGTACCGGCGCTGAACACCGAGACCCCACCGCAGGCGGACCCGGCGGCCGGCGCCGCCCTGGCCGCCGACGTGCCGACCGCGCTGCGCCTGCTGCGCGAGGGCGGGCTGACCGTCCACGGCCGGCTGACCGACGCCTCCAACGCCGCGCTCTACTGCAGCGTCACGCTGGGCGGCCCGCAGGGGCTGACCGCCCAGGCCGTCTACAAGCCGGTGGCCGGCGAGCGCCCGCTCTGGGACTTCCCGGACGGCACGCTGGCCGGCCGCGAGGTCGCCGCGTACGAGCTCGCCGCCGCCACCGGCTGGGCGCCGATCCCGCCCACCGTGCTGCGCGACGGTCCGCACGGGCCCGGCATGGTGCAGCTCTGGGTGGAGCCCGACCCGGAGGCGGACCCGCTGCTCGCCCTCCAGGACCCGCGCGGACCGGAGGACGGCTGGCTGCCGATCGTGCGCGCCGACGTCGGTGACGGGCGCACCGCGCTGCTGGTCCACCCGGACGACGAGCGGCTGCGCCGGCTCGCCGTGCTGGACGCGGTGCTCAACAACGCCGACCGCAAGGGCGGTCATCTGATCGCCGCCGCCGACGGCCGGATCTACGGCATCGACCACGGCGTCACCTTCAACACCGAGGGCAAGCTGCGCACGCTGCTCTGGGGCTGGGCCGGTCAGCCGCTGCCGCAGGACGCGCTGGCGGTGCTGGGCGGCCTCGCCGAGCAGCTGGACGGCGCGCTCGGCGAGCGGCTCGCCCCGCACCTGACCGCCGCCGAACTGGGTGCCACCCGCGCCCGGGTGGCCGAGCTGCTCGGCACCGGCCGCCACCCGCTGCCCTCGCAGGACTGGCCGTCCATCCCCTGGCCGCCGATCTGACCCGCACCGCCCCGCGCGGGGCCGGACCGGCGCCCGCCCGGGTCGCCGACCTGCCGACCCTGCAGCAATGGTCTGGACCGGTGCGGCGGTTCGGCCGCAGACTGCTCCGATGGACGAGCGACGGACCACCCCCCACCTGGACCTGCCGCTGCATCGCTTACAGGTCCCGCTGCCGCACCTGCTCCCGTTCGCGATCGGCAGCTTCGACGCCATCGGCCCGCTCTCCCGGGCGGCCTTCCCCCACCGGCACTCCTTCTACGAGATCGTCTACGTCACCGGCGGCCGCGGCGCCCACGTCCTGGACCTGGTCCACCGGACGCTGCAGCCGCCGCAGTTGTGCGTGATCGTGCCCGGACAGGTGCACTACTGGGCCGACGCCGACGATCTGACCGGGCAGGTGGTGCTCTTCAACGAGGACTTCCTGCTCTCCCGCCCCGACGACCTCGCCGCGCTCCGCGGCCTCTCCTCCCGGCCGGCCCTGTCCCTGGGCGAACACGCCGGGCCGATCGCCGCCTTGCTGGCCGACATGGAGCAGGAGTACCGGGCGCTGCCGTCCGGCTACCTGGGCGTGCTGCGGGCCAGCCTGCACATCCTGATCGTCCGGGCGCTGCGTGCCTGCGCGCCCGGCCCGGGCCCGGCGGTGCCCGGGCGGGGGAGCGAACTGGCCACCGCCTTCACCCGGTTGATCGCCGACCCGGGCGGGCTGCACCGCTCGGTGGCCTCCTGCGCCCAGGAGCTGGGCCTGTCGCCCGGCCATCTGCAGACGCTGGTGAAGCAGGCCACCGGCTGCACACCAGGCCGGCTGATCCGCCAGCAGCAGACGCTGGAGGCGAAACGGCTGCTGGCCTCCACCGAGCTGACGATCCGTCAGGTCGCCCGGGAGGCCGGGTTCGCCGATCCGGCGTACTTCTGCCGCTTCTTCCGACGGGAGACCGGGATGACGCCGGGGGAGTTCCGGGCCGGGGTCGGAGGAAATCACCACGATCCCCGGATCACGTCCATCGCGGCGGTCCCGGGCGCCCCGTAGGTTGGCTGCTGGCCGCCGGTGACCGGCCCGTACGGAACGGGTGGGCCGCCGGCCCGGTCCTTGTCATGCCCCCATCATGACAAGGGCCGCCCCCACCTCCCCCCCACACCCCCCCAGCGAAGGAGTCGGCGCATGCCAGCGTCCCAAGAGCCCACCGGGCCGGAGGGCCTGATCGACCGCCGGATCAGCCGCAAGACCGTCCTCAAGGCGGCCGCCGTCCTCAGTGCCACCCCGCTGCTGATCGGCGGCGGTGTCGCACTGGCCCGCGACCGGGTCGGCACCGGTGAGGCACCCGGCCTCACCCCCGCCTGCCACGACGGCGACGAGCCGACGATCGAGCAGACCGAGGGCCCCTACTTCAAGCCGAACTCCCCGCTGCGGACGTCGCTGATCACCGACAGCACCCCCGGCACCCGGCTCACCGTGAGCGGCTACGTCTTCGGCCGGGCCTGCCTGCCGATCGCGAACGTCCTGCTCGACTTCTGGCAGGCCGACGTCAACGGCGCCTACGACAACACCGGCTTCGCCTTCCGCGGCCACCAGTTCACCAACGCCCAGGGCGCGTTCACCCTCACCACCATCGTGCCGGGCCTGTACCCGGGCCGCACCCGGCACATCCACGTCAAGCTCCAGGCGCCCGGCCGCCCGGTGCTCACCACCCAGCTCTACTTCCCCGGCGAGCCGCGCAACAGCACCGACACCATCTACGACGCGCGGCTGCTGATGAACGTCCGCCAGGTCGGCTCGGCGAAGGAGGGCACCTACGACTTCGTCCTGAACGTGCCGCAGACCCCCACCACGCCGCCGACCAGTCCGAACCCCACCACGCCCACCACCGCACCCCCGACCTCCCCGCCCGGCGGCTCCTGGACCGCCGGGACGCTCTACAACGCGGGCGACCGCGTCACCTACGCCGGCGCCTCCTACCGTTGCCTCCAGGGGCACACCGCCATCACCGGCTGGGAGCCGCCGAACGTGCCGGCCCTCTGGCAGCGGTCGTAGCGGCTCCGACCGCGTCCCCCAGGGGCCGGGCGCCCGGTCGGCGGCAGGGCCGACCGGGCGCTCATCCGCGCGCCCGGAACCCGCCCCCGTACCGGGCGGACCACGTCGGGAGCCGGTCCCTATCAGTCCGGAACCGCTCGGGCAACGTCGGAAACCGAATCCAGTCGATCTTGTGTACTGGTTAGGCTTTCAAATGTTCGCGCGGTTAAAGTGATTCCCATGCATGCCTGGCCCGCCTCCGAGGTTCCCGCCCTGCCTGGTCAGGGGCTCCCCCTTCGTATTCACGACACCGCCGCGGGCGGTATCCGCGAGGTCGTCCCGCAGGACGGCACCGCCCGGATCTACGTCTGCGGCATCACCCCCTACGACGCGACCCACATGGGCCACGCCGCCACGTACAACGCGTTCGACCTGGTGCAGCGCGTCTGGAAGGACGCCGGCCACGACGTCCTGTACGTCCAGAACGTGACCGACGTCGACGACCCGCTGCTGGCGCGGGCGATCGAGACCGGCCAGGACTGGGTGGCCCTCGCCGAGCGCGAGACCGCGCTCTTCCGCGAGGACATGACCGCCCTGCGGCTGCTCCCGCCGGCCCACTACATCGGCGCCGTCGAGTCGATCCCGTGGATCGTCCCGCTGGTCCAGAAGCTGCTGGCGAGCGGCGCCGCCTACAAGGTGGACGAGGACATCTACTTCTCGGTCGAGTCGGAGCCGCACTTCGGCGAGGTCTCCGGCCTGACCCGGGAGGCCATGCGCCCGCTCTTCGCCGAGCGCGGCGGCGACCCGGACCGCCCCGGCAAGCGCCACCCGCTGGACGCCCTGCTCTGGCTCGCGGCCCGCCCGGGTGAGCCCGCCTGGGACACCGAGCTCGGCCACGGCCGCCCCGGCTGGCACATCGAGTGCGTCGCGATCGCCCTGCGGTTCCTGGGCATGTCCTTCGACATCCAGGGCGGCGGCAGCGACCTCTCCTTCCCGCACCACGAGATGGGCGCCGCGCACGCCCAGGTCGCCACCGGCGGCCACCCGTACGCCCAGGCGTACGTGCACGCGGGCATGGTCGGGCTGGACGGGCACAAGATGTCCAAGTCCCGCGGCAACCTGGTCTTCGTCTCGGCGCTGCGCCGTGAGGGCGTCGACCCGGCGGCGATCCGCCTCGCGCTGCTGTCGCACCACTACCGCGAGGACTGGGAGTGGACCAAGGCCACCCTGGACGAGGCCGTCGAGCGCCTCGCCCGCTGGCGTGCCGCGGTCTCCCGTCCGGACGGCCCGCCGGCCGAGGCGCTGCTGGCCGAGGTCCGGGAGGCGCTCGCGCGCGACCTGGACGCGCCCGCGGCGCTGGCCGCGGTGGACCGCTGGGCGGCCGGCCAGGAGGCCGACGGCGGCACCGACATCGGTGCGCCCGGCCTGGTCTCCCGCACGGTGGACGCGCTGCTCGGCGTCGCGCTGTAGGACGGCGAACGCCGGAGGGCGCCGGGACCAGCTGGTCCCGGCG
>NZ_JBHWUI010000205.1:0-12812 GCF_042737525.1 Kitasatospora sp. NPDC059973
CCGAGGGCACCGGCGGCACCAAGCAGGAGTGCCTCACCCGCATCGGCGAGGTGTGGACCGACATGCGCCCGCTGAGCCTGCGCACCCGGATGGCCGCCCAGGCCGCCGCCAACTGAACGACCCCGCTCTCCCGCGGCGGCCCCCACCGGCCGCCGCGGGAGAGCGCGCGTCGTCGTACCGCCCACCCCACCGTGACACCGAGCGAGGAGCTCTCGTGACCCCGCGGCCTTCCCTGCACGACCTGATTGCGAGCTCGACCCGCCGGGCTCCCGACGCCATCGCCGTGTCCGACCACCAGGACCGCGCCGACTACCGCCGGCTCGACGAGCACGCCGGCCGGCTGGCGCACTTCCTCGCCGAGGCGGGCATCGCGCCCGGCGGCGTCGTCGGCGTGCACCTCTCCCCCGGGGCGGCGTTCGCGCGGACCGCCCTCGGCATCTGGCGCGCCGGCGCGGCCGTCCTGCCCCTGCCCGCCGACCTCCCGCTCGGCGCCCTGCCCGCCCGGGTGGAGCTCGTCCTCACCCTGGACGAGGACGCGCCCGAGCGGCACGGCGCCGCCCGGGTCGTCGGCCCCCGCGCGCTGGCGCGGGACCTCGCCGACCGGCCCGCCGACCACCCCGGCCGGCCCGCCGGGCCGACCGACGCCGCCTGGCTGCGCCACGACCCGGCCACCGGCCGCACCCTGGTCCTCGACCAGGCCGCCGTACTGCACCAGATCGACTGGGTGGTCGAGGAGTTCGGCCTGGAGCCGGGCGACCGGGTGCTCTGCGCCGGCGGCACCGACGGCTGGTTCGCCCCGCTGTTCGCCGCGCTGGCCGCCGGGGCCACCGCCGTCCCGGTGACCGACCCCGCCGGCCTCGCCGCCGTCGCCGCCGAGCAGCGGGCCACCGTACTGGCCGGCGCGCCCGCGCTGCTCGCCGCCGCCGACCTGCGGCCCCGCACCGCCCCCCGCCTGGTGCTCGCCGCCGGCGCCGGGCTGACCGCCGGCACCGCGCGCGCCCTGACCGCCGCCGGCGCCGAGGAAGTGTGCAGCCTCCACCTGCTCGACGGCGCCCTCGCGGTGACCGCCCACACCGTCGACCCGGACCGCACCGGCCCGGACACCCTGCTCGGCCGCCCGATCGACCGGATCCCGCTGCTCGTCCTCGACGAGTACGGCGACCTCGTCCCGCCGGGCGTCCCCGGCCGGCTGAACGCGGCCGGCCTCGGCGCCGGCGCCGGCTACCTCGACGACCCGCGCACCACCGCCGAGCGGCTGCGCCCCGCCGTCTACGGCACCGCCGGCAGCCGCATGCACGCCACCGGCGACCTGGTCCGCTGGCAGGGCGACGGCGTCCTGGAACTGCTCGACGAGGCCGACCGCCCGCAGGCCGCGCCCGCCGGCGCCGCGCCCGGCCGCCCCGCCCACGTCGCCCCCGTGACCGCCGTCGAGCGGACCGTGGCCCGGATCTGGTCCGAGCTGCTGGAGGTGGCGCAGGTCGGCCTGGACGACAACTTCTTCCAGCTCGGCGGCTACTCGCTGATCATGACCGAGCTGGCCAAGCGCCTCCACGCGGCCACCGGCACCCCGATCGTGCTCGCCGACCTGTTCGGCGCGGTCACCGTCCGGGAGCAGGTCGCCCTGCTCGCGGACGCCCGGCCGACCGCCGCCGGCATCACCCCGGTGCCCCGCGACCGGCCGCTGCCGCTCTCGTACGGCCAGCGCCGGATCTGGCTGCTCGACACCATGGAGCCCAGCCCGGAGTGGACCGCCCCGCTGTTCCTGCGGCTGCCCGGGGACGTCGAGGCCGACACCGTCCGCCTGGTGCTCGACACCCTCGCCGACCGCCACGAGGCGCTGCGCACCCGCTACACCGTCGTCGACGGCGAACCGCTCCAGGAGATCGGCGAAACCCTGCCGATCGAGCTGCGGTGCGCCGAAGGCAGCCGCGAGCGGATCGTCGAGCTCTTCCGCGAGCAGTTCGAGACCGGCTTCGACCTCGCCTCCGGCCGGCTCTGGCGCGCCACCCTGGCCCGCACCCCCGCCGATGGTGACGAGCAGCTGCTGCTCGTCACCATCCACCACATCGCCTGCGACGGCTGGTCGGCCGCCGTCCTGGAGGAGGAGTTCCACCAGCTGTGCGCCGCCCTGCGGGCCGGCGTCACCCCGCGGCTGCCCGCCGTCCCGGTGCAGTACGCCGACTACGCCGGCTGGCAGCAGGAGTGGCACTCCAAGGAGCGGCTGGCCGACGAGCTCGACTACTGGCGCACCGCGCTCGACGGGCTCGTCCCGCTGGAGCTGCCCGCCGACCACCCGCGCCCCGCCAAGCGCGACCCGCACGGCGACGTCGTCACCTTCGACATCCCGCAGCGCCTGATGGCCGCGGTCACCGACCTCGGCCAGAGCCGCGAGGCCACGCCGTTCATGACGCTGCTGACCGCCTTCGGCACCGTGCTCGCCCGGCTCAGCGGCCAGTGGGACGTGGTGATCGGCACCCCGGTCGCCGGCCGCACCCGGCCCGAGGTCGACCGCACCGTCGGCTTCTTCCTCAACTCGCTGGTGCTGCGCTGCCGGCTGGCGGAGGGCCTGACCTTCACCGAGGCCCTGGAGAAGGTCCGGGTGGTCTGCCGCGAGGCCTTCGCCCACCAGAACCTCTCCTTCGAGCACATCGTGGACGAGCTGCGCCCCGAGCGCGACCAGTCCCGCACCCCGCTCTACCAGGTCGCCTTCAACCTGCACGACGGCCAGCTGATCGGCGGCATGCCCGACCGCGCCGACATCGACTACCTCCACCCGGCCCGCCAGGTCGCCAAGACCGACCTCACCCTCTACGTCCGCAGCGAGGCCGACGGCACCTGGAGCGGCGCCTTCGAGTACACCGACGCGCTGTTCGAGCGGACCACCGTCGAGCGGCTGGCCGACCACTTCCTGCGCCTGCTGGAGTCCGTCACCGCCGAGCCCGCCGTCACCCTCGCCGCCGCCGGGATCATGGCCGAGCGGGACCGCGAGCAGCTCACCGGCTGGGGCACCGGCGAGCACGCCGACTGGCCGGCCGGCACCACCCTCGACCTGTTCGAGGAGCAGGCCCGGACCACCCCCGACGCCGTCGCCGTGATCGCCGGCGAGACCCGGCTGACCTACGCCGAGGTGGACGAGCGGGCCAACCGCATCGCCCACCACCTGATCGCCCTGGGCGCCGGCCCCGACACCGTCGTCGGCCTCTGCCTGGCCCGCGGACCGGAGCTCGTCCCCGCCCTGCTCGGCATCTGGAAGGCCGACGCCGCCTACCTGCCGCTGGACCCGTCGCTGCCCGCCGAGCGGCTGCGCCACGTCCTCTCCGACTGCCGCTCGCCGCTGCTCGTCACCACCTCCGACCAGGCCTCCGCCACGGCGGGCCACCAGGGCGCCCTCGTCCTGCTGGACGCCGACCGCGCCGCCGTCGAGGCCCGCCCGGCCGAGCGGCCCGCCCGCTCCGGGGACCCGGAGCTGCTCGCCTACGCGATCTACACCTCCGGCTCCACCGGCCGCCCCAAGGGCGTCATGGTGCACCACCGCGGCCTGGCCAACCACCTGCGCTGGGCGGCCCGCGACCTGACCGGCACCGAGGGCGGCGCCCCGCTGTTCAGCTCCGTCGCCTTCGACCTGCCGGCCACCAACCTGTACGTGCCGCTGATCACCGGCCGCGCGGTGCACGTCCTGCCCGCCGACCTGGATCTCGCCACCCTCGGCGAGACGCTGCTGGCCGGTGCGCCGTACGCCTTCGTCAAGCTCACCCCCGGGCACCTCGAACTGCTCACCGACCAGCTGACCGACGAGCGGATGTCGGCACTGGCCCGGCTGGTCCTGGTGGCCGGCGAGGAACTGCCCGCCCGCCTCGCCAACCGCTGGCTCACGGCCCTCGGCCCCGGCCGGCTGATCAACGAGTACGGACCGACCGAGGCCTCGATCGGCTCCACCGTGCACCCCGTCGACCGGCCGCAGGCCGCCGCCGTACCGCTGGGCGGCCCGCTGCCCAACACCACCGCCCTGGTGCTGGACCGGTCCGGCCGGCCCGTCCCGGTCGGCGTCGCCGGCGAACTCCACGTCGGCGGCGAGGGCCTGGCCCGCGGCTACCACGGCCGGCCCGAGCTGACCGCCGAGAAGTTCGTCCCGAACCCCTACGGCCCGGCCGGCTCCCGCCTCTACCGCACCGGCGACCTGACCCGGGTGCTGTCCGACGGCAGCATCTCCTTCCTCGGCCGCATCGACACCCAGGTCAAGCTGCGCGGATACCGCATAGAACTCGGAGAGATCGAGGCCGTACTGTCGGAGCTGGCACCGGTCCGCGACGCCGTGGTGATCGTCCGGGAGAGCACCACCGGTGAGAAGTCGCTGGTCGGCTACCTGGTCACGGACGGCACCGGGCCCGTCGACCTCGGACCGGTCAGGGCCGCGCTCGCCGAGCGCCTCCCCGACTACATGGTCCCGTCGGCCCTCACGGTGATCGACCGGATCCCGCTCACCGCCAACGGGAAGGTCGACCGCCGGGCCCTGCCCGACATCGACGCCGGGGACGACGGCTTCCAGCCGCCCACCACCCCCACCGAGGAGCGGATCGCCCAGATCTGGGCCGAACTGCTCGGACTGCCCCGGGTCGGCGTGCAGGACAGCTTCTTCACGCTCGGCGGCCACTCGATCCTGGCCATCCGCATGACCTCCCAGCTCCAGGACGAGTTCGACATCGACCTCTCCATCGGCACCGTCTTCGCCCAGCCCACCGTCGGCCGTCTGGCCGCGGCGATCGAGGACCAGATCAGGGCCGAGATCGAGCAGCTGAGCGACTCCGAGATCGCGGAGTCGGACCTCTTCGCCCCCAGCACCGCCACGGCCGGCGCCGCCGCCACGAACTCCAAGGAGAACTAGGAATGAACACCGGCGACATGAAGTCGACCAAGCAGGACGTGGCAGCGCAGCGCGAGGAGCTGCTGCGGCGCCGGCTGGCCGGCAAGCGGGGCGGTCGCCGGTCCCTGATCACCACGGTTGATCGGGACCAGCCGCTGCCCGTCACGTTCGGTCAGCAGCAGATGTGGTTCCTCAACCGCCTGGAGCCCGACAGCGCCGAGTACCTGGTACCGCTGGCGCTGCGGCTCGACGGGACGCTGGACCGCGCCGCCCTGCGCGCGGCGTGGACGGAGATCGTCGCCCGCCACGAGATCCTGCGGACCCGCTACCTGCTGGCCGGCGAGGAGCCGGTCCAGATCGTCGACGCTCCCGCGGCCCCGCCGTTCCCCGTCGTGGACCTGGCGGACGTCCCCGTCCAGGACCGCGAGGCGCGGGCCCGGGAGCTCGCCGAGCAGGAGATCGTCACCCCGTTCGACCTGGAGCGCGACTGGCCGGTCCGTGCCCGGCTGTTCGCCCTCGCCGAGGACCGGCACATCCTGGTCGTCACCTTCCACCACATCGCGTGCGACGCCTGGTCGATGGGCGTCTTCGCGGAGGAACTCGGCGCCCTGTACACCGCGTTCACCGCCGGCGCGCCCTCCCCGCTCGCCCCGCTGCCGGTCCAGTTCGCCGACTTCGCCGCCTGGCAGCGCAAGGAGCTGAGCGGTGACGTGCTCGACCGCCAGCTCGACTACTGGCGCGGCCGGCTGTCCGACGTCCCGGTCATCGACCTGCCCACCGACCGCCCCCGCCCCGCCCGCCGCGAGTCCGCCGGCGACGCCGTCACCTTCACGATCCCGGCCGGACTCGCCGAGCGGGCCCAGCAGGTGGCCGCCGAGAACGACGTCACCCGGTTCGTCGTCCTGCTCACCGCCTTCCAGTCGCTGGTCTCCCGCTACACCCGCACCACCGACATCCCCGTCGGCGTCACCGTCTCCGGCCGCGCCCGCCCCGAGCTCCAGCGGCTGATCGGCTACGGCATCAACGTCGTGGTCAACCGCCTCGACTGGCAGGGCGACCCGACCTTCCGCGAGCTGCTCGCGACCGGCCGCCGCACCATGCTGGACGCCTACGAGCACCAGTCCGTACCGTTCGCCCGCCTCGTCGACGAGCTGCAGCCGAAGCGCGACCTCTCGCGCACGCCGCTGTACCAGGTCGACTTCATCCTCCGCGAGCACCAGGCGCCCGCCTTCGAGCTGCCCGGCCTGACCGTGCGCCCCGAGTCCGCCGACCGGATCGCCAAGGTCGACCTCACCCTGGACATCACCGACGGCGTGAACGGGCCGCTGGAGGCCCGGCTCTGCTTCGCCACCGCCCTCTTCGACCGCGGCACGATCGAGCGGATGGCCGCGCACTACCTGAACCTGCTGGCCGGCCTCACCGCGACGCCGGACGCCCGGCTCTCCGCGATCGACTTCCTGCCGGCCGCGGAGCGTGAGCTGCTGCTCGACACCTGGAACACCGCCGTCGAGCAGCCGGTGGAGGACTGCGTCCACGAGCTGTTCGCCGCCCAGGCCGCCCGCACTCCGGACGCCATCGCCCTGACCAGCGGCAATCAGAGCCTCACCTATGCGGAGCTGGACGAGCGGGCCAACCGCATCGCCCACCACCTCATCGCCCTCGGCGCCGGCCCCGAGCAGATCGTCGGCCTCTCGCTGGAGCGCGGCCCCGACCTCATCCCCGCCCTCCTCGGCATCCTGAAGTCCGGCGCCGCCTACCTCCCGCTCGACCCGGCCAACCCGGCCGACCGCCTCGCCTACATGCTCGCCGACGCCAAGGCACCGATCCTGCTCACCCACTCGGCCCTGGACGAGCTGGAGTTCACCGGGACCCGTGTGTTCGTCGACGCCCACGCGGACGAGATCAACGCCCGCCCGGCCACCGCACCCGTGACCGGCGTGCGTCCGGACAACCAGATCTACGTCATCTACACCTCGGGCTCCACCGGCCGGCCCAAGGGCGTCAGCCTCACCCACGCCAACGTCGCCCGCCTGTTCACCGCCACCCGCGACCAGCTGGCCCTCTCGACGAACGACGTCTGGGCCCTGTTCCACTCCTACGCCTTCGACGTCTCCGTCTACGAGATGTGGGGCGCCCTCCTCCACGGCGGCCGCCTCGTCGTCGTCCCCGCCATGGTCGCCCGCTCCCCCCAGGACATGACCGACCTGCTCACCACCGAGCAGATCACCATGCTCTGCCAGACCCCCTCCGCGTTCCGCTCCCTCGCCACCACCCTCACCACGAGCACCGGCACCGGCACCGGCACCGGCACCGTCCTGCGCACCGTCATCTTCGCGGGCGAACGTCTCGACGTCACCGAACTCACCGACTGGACCCGGACGTTCGGCTGGACCAACCCGACCCTCGTCAACATGTACGGCCCCACCGAGACCACCGTCTACGCCACGTTCCACCAGGTCACCCCCGCCGAACTCACCGGCCCCCGCCGCAGCGTCATCGGCACCCGCCTCACCGACCTCACCATCCACCTCCTCGACCCCGCCGGACACCCCGTCCCCATCGGCGTCCCCGGCGAACTCCACGTCGGCGGCCCCGCCATCGCCCGCGGCTACCTCAACCGCCCCGAACTCACCGCCGAGCAGTTCGTGCCGGACCCGTACGGACCCGCCGGAACCCGCCTCTACGCCACCGGCGACCTCGCCCGCTACCTCCCCGACGGCACCATCGACTACCTCGGCCGCATCGACAACCAGATCAAACTGCGCGGCTACCGCATCGAACTCGGCGAGATCGAAACCGCCCTCACCGCCCTGGACCACATCCACCAGGCCGTCGCCATCGTCCGCGACGACACCCTCCTCGCCTACCTCGTCACCGATGACACCGACGGCACCACCGGCACCGGGTTCGACCTCGCCACCGTGCGCCGCGAACTCGCCGCCACCCTCCCCGAATACATGATCCCCGCGGCGTTCGTCACCCTCGACGCCATCCCCCTCAACAGCAGCGGCAAGACCGACCGCCGCGCCCTCCCGGCCCCCGACCTCGACGCCTTCACCACCACCGGCTACACCGCCCCCCGCACCCCCGTCGAGGAACGCCTCGCCGCCGTCTGGGCCGAGGTCCTCGGCCTGCCCCAGGTCGGCGTCGAGGACAGCTTCTTCGACCTCGGCGGCGACTCCATCCGCGCCGTCCGCCTCGCCGGAGCCCTCCGCGCCGCCGGCTACGACATCACGGTCCGCGACGTCTTCGAACAGCGCACCATCGCCGCCATGGCCATCGCGGTCGGCGACGGCACCGGCGAGTCCCTGATCACCGCCGTCCAGCCCTTCGCCCTGATCGGCGAGGACGACCGCGCGGCCCTCCCGGCCGACGCCGTGGACGCCTACCCGCTCTCCCAGGTCCAGACCGGCATGCTCGTCGAGATGCTGGCAGCGACCCACGGGCGGAACGTCTACCAGAACATCACCTCCTTCCGCCTTCCGGACCGCCAGGCGTTCTCGCCGGACGCCCTGCGCGGCGCCGTCGAGCTGATCACCGCGCGCCACGAGACGCTCCGCAGCTCGATGCACCTGGACGGGTTCTCGCAGCCGCTCCAGCTGGTGCACGCGACCGCCGGGATCCCGGTCACCGTCCATGACCTGCGCGGCTCGACCGCCGAGCAGCAGGCCGAGGACGGCCGTGCCTTCGCCGCCGCCGAGCGCGCCGCCGCGTTCGAGCTCACGGCCGCTCCGCTGATGCGCGTCGCCGCACACCTGGAGTCCGACGAGTCCTGGTACCTGACCCTCACCTACCCGCACGCCATCACCGACGGCTGGTCCGTCAACTCGATGCTGGTGGAGCTCCTGGGCGACTACCAGGCGCTGCGGGACGGCCGCGAGCCCGCCGCCCCGGCGCCGCTCCCGGTGCGCTACGCGGACTTCATCGCCGCCGAGCAGACCGCGCTGGCCGACCCGGAGACCCAGGCGTTCTGGCAGCAGGTCGTCGACACCCACAGCCCGCTGGTCCTGCCCGCCACCTGGGGCGGCGAGCCGGGCGGCCGGACCGGTCTGCAGGTGCCGTTCGCGGACCTGGAGGAGGGGCTGCGCAAGCTCGCGGCCGAGGCGAGGACCTCGCTCAAGAGCGTCATGCTGGCCGCCCACCTCAAGGTGATGGGCAGCCTGACGGCCGAGGAGGCCTTCCACACCGGCGTGGTCTACCACGGCCGCCTGGAGGCGCCCGGCGCGGACCGGGTGCTGGGTATGCACCTCAACACCCTGCCGTTCCCGGCCAGTCGGGGTGCGAGGACCTGGCGTGAGCTGGTCGAGCGGACGTACGCGACGGAGACCGCCATCTGGTCCCACCGCCGCTACCCGCTGCCCGCCATCCAGCGCGCCGCCGGCAGCAGCGGCGAGCTGGTCTCCGTGATGTTCGACTTCCACGACTTCCACCAGCTGGACGCCGACGAGGTCGACACCTCCGCCGAACTGCGGGAGAGCGCCAACGAGTTCGGGCTGACCGTCATCACCCGTGACGGGCGCTTCCACCTCAGCAGCACGACCGAGGCCTTCGGTGCCGAGGGCCTGGAGCGGTTGGGTGGGTTGTACCGGTCGGTGTTGGAGGCGATGGCGGCGGATCCGGAGGGTGACGCGCGTGTGGTGCCGTTGTCCGGGGCCGAGGTGGCGGTGTTGTCCGCGCCGGGGCGTGAGGTGGTGTGGTCGACGGTCAGTGCGCCGGAGGCGTTCGCGGCCCGGGTCGTGGAGTCGCCGGACGCGGTCGCGGTGGTGGTCGGTGATGTGGAGCTGACGTACGGGCAGGTGGCGGAGCGGGCGGCGCGGTTCGGTGCGCTGTTGCGGGCGGCGGGTGTCGGTCCGGAGAGCGTGGTGGGTGTGTGCCTGCCGCGTGAGGCGGATCTGGTGCCGCTGCTGCACGGCGTCTGGCTGGCGGGTGGCGCGTATCTGCCGATCGATCCGGCGCTGCCGGGTGAGCGGATCGACTACATGCTGGCGGACTCGGGCGCGGCGGTGCTGGTCACCGTGAGCGGCCGGTCGGTGGAGTTCGCCGGGACCA
The DNA here is from genome assembly GCF_042737525.1 of Kitasatospora sp. NPDC059973. NCBI lineage: Bacteria > Bacillati > Actinomycetota > Actinomycetes > Kitasatosporales > Streptomycetaceae > Kitasatospora > Kitasatospora sp. NPDC059973. The sequence goes on from NZ_JBHWUI010000205.1 coordinate 9,911, forward strand.
GGATCGACCTGGACACGGTGGTGCTCGACGAGACGCCGATCCTTGCCGTGCCGGGAGTGGTTCCGGAGCAGTTGGCGTATGTGCTGTACACGAGTGGTTCGACGGGGCGTCCGAAGGGCGTGATGATCGGGCACGGTGCGCTGCACAACCTGCTGGCGTCGGTGCGGGACGACCTGGGTGTGCCGGATGGTTCGGTGTGGCTGGCCTCGACGTCGGTGTCGTTCGACATCTCGGGTCTGGAGCTGCACCTGCCGCTGGTCACGGGTGGCCGGGTGGTGCTGGCGCGGGACCATGAGGTGAAGGATCCGGCGGCGCTGATCGCTCTGGTCGGGGCCCACCGGGTGACCCACGTGCAGGCGACGCCGTCGGCGTGGCGGCTGCTGCTGGAGGCGGGTTTCGAGGAGCGTTCGGTCACCGCGCTGACGGGTGGCGAGCCGTTGCCCGGGCACCTGGCGTCCGCCCTGTCGGCGGTCACGCGGCGGGTGGTCAACGTCTACGGTCCGACGGAGACGACCATCTGGTCGAGCTTCTGGGAGGTGCCTACGGGTGCGGGGGCGGTGAGCATCGGCCACCCGTTGGCCAACACCGGCCTGTACGTGCTGGACGAGGGGCTGCGGCTGCTTCCGTCGGGGGTGACGGGTCAGTTGTTCATCGACGGTGACGGGGTGGCCCGGGGCTACCACGGCCGGGCGGACCTCACGGCGGAGAGGTTCCTGCCGAACCCGTACGGGGCGGCGGGTTCGCGGCTGTACGCGACGGGTGACCTGGCCCGGTTCCTGGCGGACGGCAGTCTGGAGTGCCTGGGCCGGATCGACAGCCAGGTCAAGGTCCGCGGTTACCGCATCGAGCTGGGCGAGATCGAGACGGTCCTGAGCGGGCTGGAGCAGGTCCGCCAGGCCGTCGTGACCGTCCACGACGAGGCCCTCGTCGCGTATGTCGTGCCCGCCGGCGGCCGGGTGGAGGCGGGGGAGCTGCGGGCCCGCCTCGCCGAAACCCTGCCCGAGTACATGGTCCCGGGCGCGTTCGTGGCGATCGACGCCGTCCCGCTGAGCAACAGCGGCAAGGTCGACCACCGCGCCCTCCCCGCCCCCGACCTGGACGCGTTCGCCACCGGCGGCTACACCGCCCCGCGTACTCCGGTCGAGGAGCGCCTGGCGGCCGTGTGGGCCGAGGTCCTGGGTCTGCCGCGGGTCGGTGTCGAGGACAGCTTCTTCGACCTCGGCGGCGACTCCATCCGCGCCGTCCGCCTCGTCGGAGCCCTCCGCGCCGCCGGATACGACATCACCATCCCCGACGTCTTCCAGCAGCGCACCATCGCCGCCCTCGCGGCCCGGATCGGTGACGGCACCGGCGAGTCCCTGATCACCGCCGTCCAGCCCTTCGCCCTCATCGGCGAGGACGACCGCACGGCCCTCCCGGCCGACGTCGTCGACGCCTACCCGCTCTCCCAGGTCCAGACCGGCATGCTCGTGGAGATGCTCGCGGCGCAGGGCGGCAACACCTACCACAACCTGAACTCCTTCCTCGTTCCCGACGAAGTCCCCTTCGACGCACCGACGTTCCGCCGCGCCCTCGACACGGTGGTGGCCCGGCACGACATCCTGCGCACCTCGATGCACCTGGACGGCTACAGCCAGCCCCTCCAGCTCGTCCACGCCACCGCCGACGTCCCGGTCGCGATCCACGACCTGCGTGCGCTCGCCGCCGAGGAGATCGCGGCGCGCAAGCAGGAGTTCATGACCTCCGAGCGCGCCATGGGCTTCGAGCTGGCCGACGCGCCGCTGGTCCGCATCGCCGTGCACCTGGAGTCCGACCGGGCCTGGCGTCTGACGTTCAGTCACATTCATGCCGTCACCGAGGGATGGAGCTACCACACCCTGGTGATGGAGATCCTCGCCTGCTACCGCAGCCTGCGGAACGGCGAGCAGCCGGCCGTCTACGAGGTGCCGTCGGTCCGCTACGCGGACTTCATCGCCGCCGAGCAGACCGCGCTCTCCGACCCGCAGACCCAGGCCTTCTGGCAGCAGCTCGTCGACGCCCACAGCCCGCTGGTCCTGCCGACCTCCTTCGGCGCCCCGGACGCCGGCGTCGAGCAGCTGCATGCCCGGGTGCCCTACACCGACATCGAGGACGGCCTGCGTCGTCTCGCCACCGAGGCGAGGACGTCGCTGAAGAGCGTGCTGCTGGCCGCGCACCTCAAGGTGATGGGCAGCCTGACGGCCGAGGACGCCTTCCACACGGGCGTCGTCTACCACGGCCGCCTGGAGGCGCCCGGCGCGGACCGGGTGCTCGGCATGCACCTCAACACCCTGCCGTTCCCGACGACTCGGGGCGCGAAGACCTGGCGCGAACTGGTCGAGCGGACCTACGCGACGGAGACCGCCATCTGGTCCCACCGCCGCTACCCGATGCCCGCCGTCCAGCGCGCCGCCGGCAACTCCGGCGAGCTGGTCTCCGTCCTCTTCGAGTACTTGGACTTCCACGTCGTCGACGAGAACTCCGTCGACCTGGACGGCTCGATGGGCGACGGCTCCAACTCGTTCGCCCTCAATGTGATCGTGCGTGGCGGCCGAATCAACCTCGACAGCATGAGCACCGCGATCGACCGGGCGAACCTGAACTCCCTGGGTGAGCGCTACCGGCTGGTCCTGGAGGCGATGGCCGCCGACCCCAACGGCGACGCGACCCTCTCCCACCTGCCCGAGACCGAGCGCGCCCAGCTCACGACCTGGGCCGCAGGCGACCCGGTCGACTGGCCGCAGGGCCTGACCGTCGACCTGATCGAAGCCCAGGCCGCCGCGACCCCGGACGCGATCGCCGTCATCGCCGGCGAGACCCGGCTGACCTACGCCGAGGTCGACGAGCGGGCCAACCGCATCGCCCACCACCTGCTCACCCTCGG
>NZ_JBHWUI010000206.1:0-12789 GCF_042737525.1 Kitasatospora sp. NPDC059973
CGGCGCACACTGTGCGCCGACCCCGGGCCTTCGTCGTAGCGGGGACAGGATTTGAACCTGCGACCTCTGGGTTATGAGCCCAGCGAGCTACCGAGCTGCTCCACCCCGCGTCGGTGAACCCGACTGTACGCCATCACGGGGGCGAGGGCGAAATCAGGGGCAGCGACCGGGCGGGCCCGGCGCAGCCGTGCGGCCCGGGGGGCCTCGCGGGCCCGGCCGGCGCCGTCCCTCCGCGCCGGCCGGACCTGAACGGCGCTCACGCCTCGGGCGCGGCCACCTCCTCCAGCGTGCCGCCGGCCAGCCGCAGCCACCGGTCCACCCCGATGCCGGCCAGGAAGCGCTCGTCGTGGCTGACCACGACGAAGGCGCCCTGGTAGGAGGTGAGGGCGCTTTCGAGCTGTCCGACGCTCACCAGGTCGAGGTTGTTGGTCGGCTCGTCGAGGAGGAGCAACTGGGGCGCGGGGTCGCCGCACAGCACACAGGCCAGGGTGGCGCGCAGTCGCTCGCCGCCCGAGAGCACACCGACCGGGAGGTGGGCGCGGGCGCCGCGGAAGAGGAAGCGGGCGAGTACGTTCATCCGCTCGGGCGCCGGCAGCTCCGGTGCGGCCGCCGCGAAATTGTCCGCCACGCTGCGGTCCGGGTCCAACAGGTCCAGCCGCTGGGAGAGATAGGCGACCCGGCCGTCCGAGCGCCTGAGCCGTCCGCCGTCGGGGGCGAGGTCCCCGACCAGCAGGCGCAGGAGGGTGGTCTTGCCGGTTCCGTTCGGTCCGAGCAGGGCGATCCGCTCGGGCCCGCGGACGGTCAGATCGACGCCGCCACCAGCGAACAGGGGCGTGCCGCCGCGCAGCACCTGGAGGTTCTCGCCGACGAAGAGGTCGCGCCCGCTCGGCACCCGGGTGCCGGACAGGTCCAGGATCAGGCGCTGGTCGTCGCGCAGGGCGCGCTCGGCCTCGTCGAGCCGGGCCCTGGCCTCGCCGAGGCGGGCCGCGTGGACCTGGCCGGCGCGTCCTGCGGACTCCTGGGCGCCGCGCTTCATGGTCCCGGCGAAGATGCGGGGCAGACCGGCGCTCTTGAGGTTGCGGCCGGCGTTGCTCGCCCGGCGGTCGGCGCGCTCCCGGGCCTGCTGCAACTCCCGCTTCTCCCGCTTGAGTTCCTGTTCGGCGTTGCGGATGTTCTTGGCCGCGACCTCGCGCCCGGCCTCCGCGGCCTGCTCGTAGGCGGTGAAGTTGCCGCCGAACAGCCGCAGTTCGCCGGAGTCGAGCTCGGCGATCCGGTCCATCCGGTCGAGCAGCGCACGGTCGTGGCTGACCAGCAGCAGGCAGCCGGGGAAGTCCTCCAGGACGCCGTGGAGCCGGTGGCGGGCGGCGAGGTCGAGGTTGTTGGTGGGTTCGTCGAGCAGCAGCACGTCGGGCCGCTTGAGCAGTTGCGCCGCGAGGCCGAGCTGGACGATCTGGCCGCCGCTGAGGGTGTCCAGCCGTCGGTCCAGGTCGACGCCGGCCAGGCCGAGACGTTCGAGCTGGGCGAGGCTGCGCTCCTCGACGTCCCAGTCGTCGCCGATGGCGGTGAAGTGCTCCTCGGCCACGTCACCGGACTCCACCGCGTCGATGGCGCGGATCACCCCGGCGACGCCGAGGACGTCGGCGACCGCGAGGTCCGCCGTCAGCGGGAGGTCCTGCGGCAGGTAGCCGGGCGTGCCGCTGACGGTCAACGATCCTGCGGCGGGCGTCAGTTGACCGGCGATGAGCTTGAGCAGCGTGCTCTTGCCCGCGCCGTTGGGAGCGACCAGACCGGTGCGGCCGGTGCCGAGGGCGAAGGAGAGGTCGTGGAAGACGGGGGTGTCGTCGGGCCAGGAGAAGGAGAGCTGGGAGCAGACGATGGACGCATCGGACATGAGGACAACCCGGAGGATGGGCAGGCGGAGACACCTCGGCCTGCGAGCAGACAGGGGGAAGGGGAACGACGAACGAAGCCGTTGGCCCGGGGCACCGATGCCCGCCGACGGCTTCAGGACCGGGTCTCACCCGGAGATGTCGTCGTCACCCGCCATGTCTGCTCCACGCTTTCCGTCAGATGGGTTTTCCGCCGTCGAGCATAGCACCGTGTGTGGGCGATCGGTCGGGGCCGGCCGCAGGGGCGGGCCGCCGCGCCGGGCCGGGCGCGTCACGGCGCGCCGGCCCCCCGCAGCAGGGTGTCGACCACCAGGTCGGCCGCCGGTCCGGCGGCCAGGTCGGGCGCCTGACGTGTCACCAGGTGCACGAGCTGGGGCAGCAGGGCGGCGACCCAGCCCTCGGGGAGGCCGGGGCGCAGCAGCCCTTCGGTGACGGCGCGTCGGAGGAAGTCCCCGACCTCGGCGACGGAGCTGTCGCGGCGCCTGCGGGTCTCCTCGTCGGCGAGCATCCGGGCCAGGTCCACCGGCCAGGCGCGGTTGACCTCGATGACGTTCTCCACGTAGCGGTGCAGGGCCACGGCGACGGGGGCCTCGCGCAGGCGGGCGTCGGCGATGGCCCGCTCGACGGCGTCCAGGCGGGCGGAGTGGATCGCGGTGAGGAGTTCCTCGCGGGAGCTGAAGCGCCGGTAGACGGTCCGCCGGTCCACCCCCGCCTCGGCGGCGATGCTCGCGATGCTCGCGCCCGGGTCGGCGGCCAGCATCCGCGCTCCCGTCGTCAGGACGGCTTCGATGTTCCGCGCGGCGTCAGCTCTCACGGGGGGAGTCTAGCGGCGGTGTGCAGCTTCGGCTCGCAACCACCTCGTCACTGTGTCAGTAGTGCGGGTACCTGCGCCGGGAGGGGGCCGGTCCCCTCCCGGCGGCGCTCCGTCAGAAGTGGTCCACGTCCACGACGGCCTGGGCGAACGCGGTCGGCGCCTCCTGGGGCAGGTTGTGGCCGATGCCGCCGAGCGTCCGGTGCTCGTACTTCCCGGTGAACATGGCCCGGTACGAGGCGCCGTCGCCGGGAGCGGTGAACGGGTCCAGCGCGGGGTCGAGGGTGATCGTCGGCACCCCGATGGTCGGCTTCAGGGCCAGCCGGTCCTCGTAGCGGTCGTAGCGGCGCTCCCCGTCGGCGACGCTGAGCCGCCAGCGGTAGTTGTGGATCACGACCGCGGCGTAGTCGGGGTTCTCGAAGGCGGCCGCCGTGCGCTCGAAGGTCGCGTCGTCGAACTTCCAGGTGGGGGAGACCTGCTGCCAGACGAAGCGGGTCAGATCGTGGCGCAGGCCCTTGTCCTCCATGGCCTTCCTGCCGCGTTCGGTGGCGAAGTAGTACTGGTACCACCAGGTGTGCTCGCCCGCCGGTGCGATCGGGTCCAGCTGTGCCTGGCGGTTGGTGATGAGGTAGCCGCTCACCGACACCAGGGCCTTGACCCGTTCGGGCCACAGGGCCGCGAGGACGTCCCCGGTCCGGGACCCCCAGTCGAACCCGGCCACCACGGCGCGGTCGATCCGGAGGGTGTCCAGCAGGGCGATGACGTCCATCGCGATGGCGGCCTGCTGGCCGTTGCGGAAGGTCCGGGGCGACAGGAACCGGGTGGTGCCGTGTCCGCGCAGGTAGGGGACGATCACGCGGTACCCGAGGCCCGCCAGGAGCGGCGCGACGTCGACGTAGCTGTGGATGTCGTATGGCCAGCCGTGCAGGCAGAGCACGACCGGTCCGTGCGCCGGGCCGAGTTCGGCGTATCCCACGTTCAGCAGCCCGGCCTCGACCTGCTTCAGCCGCGGGAAGGACGTGTGCGTGCCCGGGGTGATCGTGGGCACGACCGGGGCCGCGCCGGGGCCGCCGGGGACGGGCGCGGCGTCGGCCGTGCCCGGCAGGGTGGCCATCGAGACCGCGGCCGCACCGGCACCCAGCCCCAGGGCCCTGTTGAAGCTACGCCTGTCGATCATGTTGAGCCTTCCGTGTGACGCGGATGTGTCCCCGGACGGGGCGGGTCTCCGTCCTGCCCGGCGCACCGCACTCTTCCGTTCCCGGCGGGCCGGCACATCAGTCAGTTGACGGTCGGGGCGGCGGCCGCGCCGTGCCCCTCCGGGCGTGTCCGGGCCCGCAGTCGAATGACTGATGCCGCGCGCCGACGCCGTGCGGAACCGTCGTGACGGGGCGAGGCCCCCGGTCCGCGCGGCATCGGACCTCGTCGGTCGGACGGACCGCCGGCACCGCACCACCGACAAATGTCGCGACATCGAGTTGCATCAGCAAGTAAGTGCTACTGTCGAGTGACATATAGCGAAGGAGTGGAAGCGTGATCGTCTATGACCGGCTCTTCATCGCAGGCGCCTGGACCGAGCCGAGCGAGGCCGCCCTGCTCGACATCCGGTCCCCGCACGACCGGACGGTGATCGGCCGCGCCGCACAGGCCCGGCGGGCGGACGTCGACCGTGCGGTGGCGGCGGCCCGGGCCGCGTTCGCCGAGGGCACCTGGCGCGACACCTCGCCGCTGGAGCGCGTGGCGGTGCTGCGGCGCTTCAACGCGCTGCGCGAGCGGCAGGCGGAGCGGATCGCTGCCCTGATCGCCGCCGAGAACGGGTCCGCGGGCTGGTTCACCCGGGCCGGCCAGCCGGGCCTGACCCGCCAGGCCAACGCCTACCTGAAGGCGGCGGAGGAGTTCGGGTGGGAGGAGACCCTGCCGCCCTCCGACCCGGCCTCGCCGGTGCGGAGCGTGGTCCGTCGTGAGGCCGTTGGCGTGGTGGCCGCCGTGATCCCGTGGAACTCGCCCTTCTCCTCCGCGACCACGAAGATCATCCCGGCGCTGCTCGCCGGCAACTCGGTGGTCCTGAAGGTCTCGCCGGAGAACTCGCTCAGCATGGGCCTCCTCGCCGACCTGCTGGCCCAGGTGGGGCTGCCCGCCGGGGTGATCAGCGTGCTGCCCGCCGACCGCGAGACCAGCGAGTACCTGGTCTCCCACCCCGAGGTCGACAAGATCGCCTTCACCGGCTCGACCCCGGCCGGCCGGCGGATCGCCGCGATCGCGGGTGAGCAGCTCAAGCGGGTCAGCCTGGAGCTGGGCGGCAAGTCCGCGGCCGTCATCCTGGCCGACGCCGACATCCACCGGGCGGTGCAGGGGCTGAAGTTCTCCTCCCTGCTCAACAACGGCGAGTCCTGCATCGCCCAGACCCGCGTCCTGGCCCCGCGCAGCCGCTACGAGGAGGTGGTCGCGGAACTCAAGGCGCTCGTCGAGTCCCTGAAGGTCGGTGACCCGGCGGACCCGGACACCTTCATCGGACCGATGATCCGCCCCGACCAGCAGGAGCGCGTCCGCCGGTACATCGCGATCGGCATCGAGGAGGGCGCCCGCCTCGTCACCGGCGGCCCCGAGGTCCCGGCGGGGCTGGAGGGCGGCAACTACGTGACCCCCACCCTCTTCGCCGAGGTGGACAACGCCATGCGCATCGCCCAGGAGGAGATCTTCGGCCCCGTCCTGGTGGTCATCCCCTACGAGGACGAGGACGACGCCGTCCGCATCGCCAACGACTCCGAGTACGGCCTGTCGGGCGGCGTCTGGTCCGCCGACGAGGAGCACGCCCTGGCGGTCGCCCGCCGGATCCGGACCGGCACGGTGACCGTGAACGGGGCCGGTGTCGGCTTCGACGGCCCCTTCGGCGGCTTCAAGGCCAGCGGCATCGGCCGCGAGTTCGGCGCCGTCGGCCTCGGCACCTACACCGAGTACAAGACCATCACCCTCTGACGCGCGCCCGCGCGGCGGTGGCCGGACGCCCGGCCACCGGGCCCGCACCTGGAACGGTGGGGGCCCGGCCTGGTTGGATTCCGGTATGACGAATGACCTCTCCGACGGCTACGAGATCTCGACGGACCCGGCGCGCCTCGATGCCGAACTGATCCACCGGTGGCTGTCCCAGGACGCCTACTGGGCACGCGGCCGCCCCCGGGAGAAGCAGGACACCGCGATCGCCGCCTCCCTCAACTTCGGCGTCTACGACCGGGCTGCGGGTACCCAGCTCGGCTACGCGCGGGTGGTCACCGACCGGACCACCTTCGCCTGGCTCTGCGACGTGTACATCGAGCCCTCGGCCCGTGGCAGGGGGCTCGGCACGGCCCTGGCCGCCGCCGTCCGCGACCACCTCGCCCCCTACGGGCTGCGCCGCGTCATGCTGGCCACGGCGGACGCCCACGAGGTCTACGCCAAGGCCGGCTTCGTGCCGATGGAGAAGCCGGAGAAGTGGATGGTCCTCGGCGAGGAGTGAGAGCGCCGCGGGGCGGGGAGCACCCACAAGGCTCCGGCCGTCCCGGGGCGGGGACGGCCGGAGCGGCGCGCTACTTCGCGCAGGTCCGGTCGCCCTTCGGCAGCCGGCCCCCCGCCAGATAGGCGTTGACCGTGTCGTCCACGCAGGCGTTGCCGTACATGCCGTACAGCCCATGCCGGTTGGCGCCCTCCAGGGTCAGCAGCCGGGAGGCGGGCAGCAGGCCGTGCAGCGCGACGCTGTCCCGGTAGGTGGTGCGCGGGTCGCCGGTGGCGGCGACTATCAGCACCTCGGCGTCGCGCCGCACCTCGGTGCGGGCCTCGCGCGGGCGGTCCCAGAAGGCACACGGGTTGATGTTGTTGACCAGCGGGCCGAACAGCGGGTGCTCGGCCCGGCTGCGCTCGATCTCCCGCCAGTACGCCTCGGGGTTGCGCGGTGCCGGGGCGTCCGCGCACAGGATCGCCTGCTGGGAGCTGCCGGTGGGCGACGCCTCTTCGCTGAACGCGAACCGGAGGACGGCGGTGAAGGCCGCCGACGGCAGGGCCGGCCGCCCCGCCGCCGCCTCGCCGAGCACCGCGACCTGCTCGGCCAGGTTCGCGCGTGCGGCGTCGGTGTCGTCCGCGAGTCCGGCGAAGACCAGGAGCGGTACCCGGGTGTCGTCCAGTCGGAAGGTGTCGGCGCCGCTGCCGACGGTCAGCGGGGCCCGCGCCGACGCCTCGACGAGCCGCCGGATGCCCGCCGTCACCTCCTCGGCGGTCCGCCCGAGCCGGTAGGTGTCGTGGCGGCCCGCCGCCCAGGCCGCCCAGTCGGCGAGCGCCTGCTCGTTCTCCGCCAGCAGGCGGGGGAGCATCACCGGCCCGTAGGAGCGCGGGTCGAGCGCCCCGTCGAGGACCACCCGGTCGTAGCGGCCGGGGAACATCTGGGTGTAGACCGTGCCCAGGTACGTCCCGTACGAGACCCCCAGGTAGGAGATCCTCCGCTCGCCGAGCGCGCCGCGGATCACGTCCATGTCGCGGGCCGTGTTGCGCGTGCTGGCGTGCGGCAGCAGCGGTCCGGCCGCCGCCCGGCACTTGGCGGCGAGGTCCTTCTGGAGAACGACCTGCCGGTCGAAGCTCGCCCGGCCGAGCCCGGCCGAGACGAGGTTGGTGCCGATCGGCCAGCCGCAGTCCAGCGGGGTGCTGCGGCCGACGAAGCGCGGGTCCATGCCGATGATGTCGTAGCGGCCGGCGGTCTCCTTGAGCGCCGTGTGGACGCGCGGCGGGGTCCCGAGGGTCTCACCGCCCGGGCCGCCGTCGTTGAGCAGCAGCGGACCGATCCGGTGGCGGGTGTCGGTGGCCTTGATCCGGGAGATCGCGACGGTGATCGTACGGCCCCGGGGGTCGCCGTAGTCGAGCGGCACGGTGACGTCGGCGCAGGTCGCGCCCGCCTCCTCCAGGCCCGCGCCGACCTGGTCGTCCGGGCCCTGGACGCAACTGCGCCAGTCGAGGGGCTGGTGGTAGTAGCGCTCCAGGCCCCGGGGGGTGGAGGCGGCGCTGTCGGCGGAGGCGGACGCCGCCCCGGCGGCGGGGGCGGTCACGGCGGACGCCACCGTCAGGCAGGCGGCGAAGGCGAGGCCCGCCGCCGTGGCCCGGCGGGCGACCGGCCGTGCCACGGCGGCCGGACCGAAGGGAAGCTGATGAGCTGTCATGTGACCAACGCTAGGAACCTGGCGGCCGAAGATCACGGCAGCACGCCCCCGGACCCGCCCGGGGGACAGCCCCCGCCGCCGCCTTCCCTTTCGGGCAGGAGCACCGGCCGTCGGCCGCCCGGTCAGGAGTCCCGGCGGAGGCGGGTGACCATGGTCAGCGCGTCCTCGCCCTCGCGCGGGTCGTGCACGCGGAAGCCCTCGCGCTCGTACAGCCGGAGGGCGGGGTTGTCCCGCTCGACGCTCAGCGAGACGCGGTCGACGCCGGCCTCGGCGGCGGTCCGCAGCAGACGCCTGATCAGCAGGGTTCCGATGCCCCGGCCACGCTGGGCGGCGGTGATGCCGATGCTCAGCTCCGGCACGGCCGGGTCGACGAAGCCGTAGCCGGGGTCCTCCGCCGGGAGGTGCCGCAGCCACGCGGCGCCGACCGGGAGCGGCTGCCACCCGGTGGCCTCCCCGGTCGAGAGGGCCACGATGCCCAGGTCGCCCCGACCGGGCCAGCCGTCCACATAGTGGGCGTTGCGCGGGTCGGAGAGCACCGCCTCGCGCGAGACATCCCGGCCGGGTGCCCAGTTGACGGCGGCGACCACGAGGGCGCGGAGGAACTCGGCGTCGTCGGCGAGCGCGAACCGCGTGTGGATGTCGGACGGGCCCCCGTCGGGGTAGATCTCGTCCTCCCTGCCTTCGGGGGCGATCTGCCGCAGCCTCGGGCCGTGGAACATCCACACCCGGAAGTAGGACTGCTCCTGGTCCATCACGAACAGCTGCACCAACTCCGGGTGGACCCACGGGACGCGCTCGACATGGGCGACGAGTCCGGCGAGGTCCGCGTGGTTGAGCGCGCCGGCGAAGACCTCGCACTCCGGGTACTTGCCGCCGCCCCAGCGCGTGTCGCTCCCGGTCGTCTCGTTCAGCGACCCGACCCGCCCGACGGCGCCCGGTTCGTAGCCGCGTCGCGGGGCGGACGTCCGCAACCACTGGCTCAGCGCTTCGACGGCCGGCCGGTCGGTGAACTCGACGGAGATCATGATGTTGGCCACGTGACTCACGCCGGAAGTCAACACCACCACTGATCGACCTGCCACCGAGTTCCCGCGCGGTGGGGCACCGCCGACGGTCGGGCGGTCTCCGACCCCGGCGCGGCGGCAGCGGTCCCTGCGGGATGCTCCGCACATGCGGGTGCTGCTCGACGGGCGCCGCGCCCGTCTCCCGGATGCTGCCGCACTCCGACGTCCGTACTCCGACTTCCAGGTCGGACCGGACCGGTCGGTGTTCGTCGAGGCGGGCGATCGGCTCTCGTACGAGGAGGGCGACATCGTGTCACCCGCCCCGGCGGTGGGCGGCAGCTACCGGATCTGCCGCTGAACCGTTCGCGGCCCCGCGCCGGGAGGACCGGCTCGCGCCGCGTGCCCGCCTGTGGGGCACAGGGTGACCGGCGGCGCTCAGCCCGGCTGTTGGGCGTCCTCGCTCTGCGACACCCGCAGGCGCTCGGCCGCCTCCTGGAGGGCTTCGCGGGCCTTGGCGGCCCGGTCGTCGGCGGTGCGCGCCGCGTCCTCGGCGGATCGCGCCTGCTTCGCGGCGCGCGTGAGGCGCTCCCGGGCGAGGGCTTCGCGGTCCTGCGCCTCGGCGAGCGCGGCCCTGGCCTGCCCGGCTTCGGTCTCCGCCCGTCGGCGGGCCGACTCCGCCTCGTCGAGGGCCCGAGCGGCGTCCGCGGCCCGGGCATCGGCCGTGTCCGCGGCCCGTTCCGCGCCGGCCAAGGCCTTGCGGGCCTGTTCCTGTTCGCGCCGGCGCCGCCGTTCGGCCGCGGCCTGTGCCTTCGTGGGGCGCGAGTCGCGCGCCGACACGGGGGACGTTTCGGCGGCCTTCTTCGTCGCGGCCCCGGTCCCCGGCTTCCGGCTCCCCGGCTTCCCGGCGCCCGGCTTCCCGCTGTCCGGCTTCCCGGCGCCCGGCCACAGCACCGGGTCCAGCGGAGCCGTCAGCCGCCCCGCCGCGAGGGCGCGGGCGGCGTCCGGGTCCGCCAGCGCGGCGCCCAGCGTCCGGTCCACCTCGGCGACGGCGTCGGCGCCGAGCGGGTGGCCGGCCTCCGCCGCGTCGCGCTCGGCCTGCCCGGTCAGCGCCCGCACCAGCTGCCGCCGCTGCTCGGTGAGCGTGCGCAACTGCTCCCCGGCGAGGTGCTCCTGGGCGTCGCGCAGTGCCTGCCCGAGGTCCAGCAGCTGCCCGACCAGGTCGCCGTGCCGGTGGGCGAGGAGGTTGGCGGCCCAGGCGGCCTGGGTGGGGCGGCGCAGCGCACGGACCTGCTGGGCGAGCTGCGGGTCGGTCTTCTTCAGGGCGTCCGCGTGCCGGTTCCGGGCCGCCGTGAAGTCCTGCGGGGCGAGGGTGTGGAGCTCGTCCGCGATCGCGTCGAAGTCGGGTTCGTTGCCGGCCATCGTTCGGGACCCTACGGGCGCGGGCCGCTCCGGCCCGGTACGACTCGCCCGGTCGGGCCCGGTCGACACCGCCGGCCGCCGGCCGGGTCGTCGGGAGTGGACCCGGGCGCGGCGGGCCTCCTCGCCCGGGTCCGCTCCCTCCCAGGACCATCCCGTGCCGCCAGGCCGGCCGTCGGGGCTCAGCGCTCCGGTCGGTCGGCCGCCCCTGGCGCGGTGGGCGAGGCGGGGCCGAGCGGGGGGAGTCCCCTGCGTGCGCGATGCACCGCCCTGCGATGACCCCACCCCACCGCCCGGCGCCACACGACTGGCAACCCACCACCCCCGACCGCCACCAACTCGCCGAAGCCGCACGCTGGCACGACGACCGGCTGCACTACGTCAACCTGCTCCGCGGCACCCTCCACAGCTGCCACTCCGACCACCCCCGCCCCAGACTCGAACAAGACCTTTACCTGCCCCTGGGGGCGGCTGCTCACCTCACGGGCCGCCCCGCCCAGTGGATCGCCGCCACCGGCACCGGCATCGCCCTGCTGCGCCCCGGCAGGCAGCCGACATGGCTGGCCAAGGTGGCGGCGGGCCGGGAACGCTCGCTACGCAGGAACGACGGGGCCTGCGACCCGGCGGGCGGCTTCTGGGCGACCAGCATGGCCGTGGACGTCGCGCCCGGCGCCGGCGCGCTCCACCGGATCGACCGGGACGGCTCGGCCCCCCGGTGCAGAAGGCGAGAGTCGAGCACCTCTACGCGATCGCCGACGGCGAGGTCATACCCGAGGAAGGCGAGCCCGAAGTCATCTTCTGCATGGACGAGTTCGGGCCGCTCAACCTCCAGCCCCACCCCGGCAGGCAGTGGGCCGAGCGCGGCGGCCGGCACAAGGACCCGCCACATCAAGAAGACCAAGAACCGCACCAAGTTCCTGGAGTTCCGCCGCTGCATCATCTGGCGGAACAAGCACGCCACCGACGAACGCCTACGCGAGGTCGTCACCAGGGCGAACGTCGCCTGAGCGGCATCAGACCCGTTCGTCTGGATCCACGTTCGCGAGCACCTCGCAGTCGCAACCGCCGCCATCGGCCAGCAGGCCCGCTTCCAGCTCGGACCACGCCACTGAACTGGAGTCGGCCCAGGACCGGGAGTGCCTCAGCGTGTGATCACATCCGGTCTCCGCGAGACGCTCTTCGACGTGATCGAGGAGGTCGTCGAGCTGTTCACGGTCGATGCCGAGCAGGTTCCACTCATCACGCTTGCGCTCTGCCTTGTAGGCGTCGCGAAGGATCCGCCGTCGTTCCCTCTCCGAAGACATCTGCGCAACTCGTTTCTCATCAGACCAGCTGGAGCCCCAACCCTAAGGCCGTCGACACCAGAGCCCCTAGCCGGGACGAAATCACGATGTCGTCCTCTGAACAGGGCGAAGGTTGTCCTGATGCGGCACTGTCCGTGCCCCGGCCGGTGCCCCGGCCGCGTCACTCCGGTCGGAGCAGGCTGCCCGTGACGAAGCGGTGGAAGCCGCGGGCGAAGGCCCGGGCCTCGTCGGCGGGCCAGTCGGCCAGCGAGGCCTCGATGTGGGCGGCGAGGCGCTCGCGCGTGGTCCGGATGACGCGTTCTCCGGCGTCGGTGAGGGTCAGCAGCGTCGCGCGCCCGTCGTCGGGGTCGGGGACGCGGCGCAGCAGGCCGGCCTCTTCGAGGCGGCTGGCGCGGCGGGTGACGCCCGAGCGGTCGAGGCCGATCTCCTCGGCGAGTCTGGCGGCGCTGCACGGCCCGGTGCGGGCGAGCGCGCTGAGGACGGGGTAGGTGACGGCGTCCAGCGCCCCGTCCAGGCCGCTGGTCAGGAGCTCGTAGAGGTGCGTGCGGGAGCTGCGTCGGAGGACGACGGCAAGTGCGTCGGCGATCTCGTGTCCCACGTCGTTCGGCATGCGTCCAAGAATAGCGTGCGCAACGCACGCACCATGGGGTACTGTTCAGATGCGTGCTCGACGCACGCAAAGTTTCGTCACTCCGACGCTCACGCGTCACTCCGACGCCCAAGGGGACCCGTCATGACCACCGCCACGCGGACCGACATCGCCACCGCGCTCACCGACCTGCTCTTCACCCCCGGGCTCGACCTGGCCGAGGCCGTCGACCGGCACTTCGCCCCGGACTACCGCCAGCGCACCGACGGCAGCTGGGCGGACCGGGCGGAGTTCACCGCCCACATCGCCCACCTGCGCGAGGTCGTCGCGAGCGGCCGCGTCGAGGTCCTCGACGAGCTGGTCCAGGGGGACCGCTACGCCGACCGCCACGTGGTCGACGTCACCAAGACCGACGGCTCCACCGTGCGCATGGAGGTGTACGTGTTCGCCGAGTTCGCCCCCGACGGCCGGTTCCGCCGCCTGGAGGAGACCACCCTGATGCTCCGGGGCGGCGAGGAGGACCGCGACCTCGGCAGCGCCCGCTGACCGACGACGGCCCGGCCCCGCCCTTCCGCCCCGCCCCGCCGAGCGCGGCGGGGCGG
>NZ_JBHWUI010000207.1:0-12762 GCF_042737525.1 Kitasatospora sp. NPDC059973
CACCCGCTGGTCGCTCCTCCCCTGCCCGGCGGACCGCTGAGCGGCCCGCCGACGGAGTCCCCGGCCTCCGACCCGGGCCAGGGCGGACGCCGGGGCGACGGGGCGCCGGGACGCCGGGACGCCGGGGCGCCGGGGCGCCGAGGCGACGGGCCACACCTCACCGGCGACGGCCGGAGCCGCGGCCGGATCGGCGAACGGTGGGGCCGCCGCTCTCCCGGCCGGAGGCCCCGGCACAACGGCGAGCGCCCCGCCCGGAGATCCGGACGGGGCGCTCGATGCGCGGGGCGAGCGTCAGCCGTTGATCAGCTCACGCGCCAGGCGGGCGGTCTCGGACGGCGTCTTGCCGACCTTGACGCCGGCGGCCTCCAGGGCCTCCTTCTTCGCCTGCGCGGTGCCCGAGGAGCCGGAGACGATGGCGCCGGCGTGGCCCATGGTCTTGCCCTCGGGGGCGGTGAAGCCCGCGACGTAGCCGACGACCGGCTTGGTGACGTGCTCGGCGATGTAGGCCGCGGCACGCTCCTCGGCGTCGCCACCGATCTCACCGATCATGACGATGAGCTCGGTCTCCGGGTCCTCCTGGAAGGCCTTGAGAGCGTCGATGTGGGTGGTCCCGATGACCGGGTCACCGCCGATGCCCACGGCCGAGGAGAAGCCGATGTCCCGCAGCTCGTACATGAGCTGGTAGGTCAGGGTGCCGGACTTCGACACCAGGCCGATCTTGCCGGCCTGAGTGATGTCCGCCGGGATGATGCCGGCGTTGGACTGTCCGGGGCTGATCAGGCCCGGGCAGTTCGGGCCGATGATCCGGGTCTTGTTGCCCTTCGAGCCCGCGTACGCCCAGAAGGCGGCCGAGTCGTGGACCGGGACACCCTCGGTGATGACGACCGCGAGGCCGATCTCGGCGTCGATGGCCTCGACGACGGCGTCCTTGGTGAACTTCGGCGGCACGAAGATGACGGTGACGTCGGCACCGGTCTTCTCGATGGCCTCGGCGACGGAGCCGAAGACGGGCACGTCGGTGCCGTCGACGTCGACCGTGGTGCCGGCCTTGCGCGGGTTCACGCCACCGACGATCTGGGTGCCCGAGGCGAGCATGCGGCGGGTGTGCTTCATGCCCTCGGAGCCGGTCATGCCCTGGACGATGACCTTGCTGTCCTTGGTAAGGAAGATAGCCATGGTGTTAAGTCCCCTTCCTTACTTGTTGGCCAGCTCGGCGGCACGGTCGGCGGCGCCGTCCATGGTGTCGACGCGCTGCACCAGCGGGTGGTTGGCGTCGTCGAGGATCTTGCGACCAAGCTCGGCGTTGTTGCCGTCCAGGCGGACGACCAGCGGCTTGGAGACGTTCTCGCCCTTGGACTCCAGCAGGGCCAGGGCCTGCACGATGCCGTTCGCGACGGCGTCGCACGCGGTGATGCCACCGAAGACGTTGACGAAGACCGACTTGACGTCGGGGTCGCCCAGGATGATCTCCAGGCCGTTCGCCATGACCTCGGCGGACGCGCCGCCACCGATGTCGAGGAAGTTGGCGGGCTTGACGCCGCCGTGGCTCTCGCCCGCGTAGGCGACCACGTCGAGGGTGCTCATGACGAGACCCGCGCCGTTGCCGATGATGCCGACCTGGCCGTCGAGCTTGACGTAGTTCAGGCCCTTGGCCTTCGCCGCCGCCTCCAGCGGGTTGGCGGCGGCCTTGTCCTCGAGCGCCTCGTGCTCGGGCTGGCGGAACTCGGCGTTCTCGTCCAGGGAGACCTTGCCGTCGAGCGCGATGATCTTGCCGTCGCCGGACTTGATCAGCGGGTTGACCTCGACGAGGAGGGCGTCCTCCTTGATGAAGACGACCCAGAGCTTCTGCAGGACATCGGCGACCTGGTCCGCGATCTCCGCCGGGAACTTCGCGGCGGCGACGATCTCGGCGGCCTTCTCCGGGGTGCAGCCCTCGTTGGCGTCGACCGGGATCTTGGCGAGCGCCTCGGGGTTCTCCTCCGCGACGACCTCGATCTCCACACCGCCCTCCACGCTGGCCATGGCCAGGAAGGTGCGGTTGGTGCGGTCCAGCAGGAAGGAGACGTAGTACTCCTCCTTGATGTCCGCCGTCTGGGCCAGCATCACCTTGTGAACGGTGTGGCCCTTGATGTCCATCCCGAGGATCGCCTCGGCCTTGGCGACGGCGTCCGCCGGGTCGGCGGCGAGCTTCACGCCACCGGCCTTGCCTCGGCCGCCCACCTTCACCTGAGCCTTGACGACGGCGCGGCCGCCGAAGCGCTCCGCGATGGCGGCAGCGTCTGCGGCGGTCTCGATGACATCACCGTCAAGCACGGGAACCCCGTGCTTGGCGAAGAGGTCCCTCGCCTGGTACTCGAACAGGTCCACGTGTTTGTCCTTGTTCGTGGTCGCGGATTGTGTCTCTACGAGCGTGCCACGGCAGGATCTTCGCTGCGGGTCGTCGGGGCGGTGCGGGTACGCAGAGGTACGGCCTTGCGGCCCACACAGCCACGGGCGCACACGTCAATCAACACGCGCGTCACGTCCGTCTGGCAGGTTATCCCCGGACGGCAGGCGTGTTTCGCCCGGGACCGGCCCGGCTTGGGTGAGAACCGTCACAGCCAGGCCCCGACCGGCTGCCGCGCGCCCTGCTCAGCAGGTGCGCAGATCAGCGGTGGGGCCGGGCCCGGGTTCGCTCGTCCGGGTGAACCCGCGCACCCGGTCGCTACCCGCCCTGCGGCGGGACGGGGATCGGCCGCTTCTCGATCGCCGCCGCCATGACGTCCGGGAACGCGTCCGGCGTGCAGGCGAACGCGGGGGCGCCGAGCGTGGCCAGGGCGGCCGCGTGCGCGTGGTCGTACGCGGGCGCCCCTTCGTCGGAGAGCGCGAGCAGCGCGACGAACTGGACGCCGGCCGCCTTCATCGCCGCCACCCGCTTGAGCATCTCGTTCCGGATGCCGCCCTCGTAGAGGTCGCTGATCAGCACCACGACGGTCTCGGACGGGCGGGTGATCCTCGACTGGCAGTAGGCCAGCGCGCGGTTGATGTCGGTGCCGCCGCCGAGCTGGGTCGCGAACAGGACGTCCACCGGGTCGCCGAGCTGCTCGGTGAGGTCGACCACCGAGGTGTCGAAGACCACCAGCCGGGTGTCCAGCGTCCTCATCGAGGCCAGCACCGCGCCGAACACCGCCGAGTGCACCACCGAGGGGGCCATCGAGCCGGACTGGTCGATGCAGAGGATGACGTCCTTCTTCACCGCGCGCTGCGCCCGGGCGTAGCCGACCAGCCGCTCGGGGACGACGGTGCCGTGCTCGGGCAGGTAGTTCTTCAGGTTGGCCCGGATGGTGCGGTCCCAGTCGATGTCGCGGTGGCGCGGGCGGTTCACCCGGGCGCTGCGGTCCAGCGCGCCGCCCAGGGTGGCCCGGGTGCGGTCGGCGAGCCGGCGCTCCAGCTCCGCGACCACCTTGCCGACCACCGCGCGGGCGCTCTCCCGGGTGGTCTCGGGCAGCGCGTGCTTCAACGAGAGCAGGGTGGCGACCAGGTGGACGTCGGGCTCGACGGCCTCCAGCATCTCCGGCTCCAGCAGCAGGCGGTCCAGGCCGAGGCGGGTGATGGCGTCCTGCTGCATCAGCTGGACGACGCTGGTGGGGAAGTACTCGCGGATGTCCCCGAGCCACCGGGCCACCTGCGGCGCCGAGCCGCCCAGCCCCGCGGTGCGCCGGCCGGACCGCCCGGCCCGGCCCTCCTGCGGCGTGCCCCGGTACAGCGCGGCGAGCGCGCCGTCCATCGCGGCGTCCCGGCCGCGCAGCGCGCTGCCGGTGCCGTCCGCCTCGCCGCCGAGCACCAGCCGCCAGCGGCGCAGCCGCTCCTCGGCGGCGAGGGTGACGGGAGCGGCGGGGGTGGTGGCCTCTGCCATCGGGTGCTCCTTCCGGTCCATCAGGTCAGGTGCGTCGTCGGGTGCGGGTGCATCGGGTCGGGCGCGTCGCGCCGGGCGCGTCGGTGCGGGGTCAGGTGTCGCGGCCCTCGGCCTGTCGGGGGATCCGCGGCGGCCCCGCGGGGTGGACCGCGCAGCCGGGCAAGCCGAGCAGCAGGGCGACCACGGGCAGCGCCGCGTCGGCGCGGGCCGGATCCAGCTCGGGGCCCGTGCCCGCCGCTGCCACCGGCTCGGTGCCCAGCGGACCGGCCGCGACCCTGCTGCCGACGGTGGTGCGGACGCCCGCCTCCAGCGCGGAGAAGGTGCGGCGCAGCAGCGGCAGCACATCGGTGAAGACCTCGGCCGGCACCGCCGTCAGCCACCCGTCGAGCAGGCCGAGCAGCCGGGGGTCGTGCAGCAGCAGGGCGCCGCCGCCGCTGAGGAAGCCCTCCACCCAGCCGGCCGCGTCCGCCGGGGCGTTGGCCGCCGAGAGGACGAGGCCCATCCGGCGGCCGGCCTCCTCCGAGTCGAGCCGTCCGTCGTCCAGCAGCAGCCGGACGGCGCGCCCGCGCAGCAGGCCGGGCACGCCCGTGGCCGGACCGCCGACCGGTTCGCGGCGGGCGAGCGCCCGCAGCGTCCCGGCCCACCGGTCGACGAGCCCGCTGCCCGCCTCCAGCAGGCCGATCGCGCCGTGCACCTCGTCGAGCCGGCCGCGCACCGCCTCCGCGCCGGCCGCGTCCAGCCCGGTGCAGGCGGGCGGCAGCCCGACGCAGATCCGGTCGGCGAGGCCGGTCGCGACCTCGCCGAGCGCACGGTGGTCGGTGCCGCGGACGTCGCCGTAGCGCAGCGCGCGGACCAGCGCCGGCAGCGCCCCGGCCAGCTGGGCGACGTCGGTGTCGAGCGCGGCGCAGTCGGCGAGGATCCGCATCACGGCGGGCAGCGCGTCGGCCAGCCCGGCCAGCAGGCAGGTCTCGACCAGGGCGGTCAGCTCGGCGAGCTCCACCGCGGCCCGCGCCGCGCCGACCGCCCGCCCGGTCGCCGCCTCCTCGACGGTGGTGCCCCACTGGGCGGCCTCGGCGATCCGGACGGCGAACTCGGGCTGCCAGCAGAGCCGCCAGCTCTCCCGGAAGGTGCCCGTCGAGGTGACAGCGGAGCGGCTCGGCACGCCCCAGTCGATGCCGAGCAGCCGCAGCCGGTGCAGCAGCCGGGAGCGGGCCGCGTCGTTCTCCTTGCGCAGGTCCAGGTCCAACTCCCGCGGCTCGACCGCCGGCTTCAGCCGCAGCGAGCGCTGCAGCCGGGTCAGGTCCCGCTGCAACGGCACCGCCGGAGCGCCGTCCGGCACCCCGCCGAGGACGTCCCCGGTGACCAGGCGGTCGTGCACCAGCGCCAGTGCGACGTCCGAGCCGTCGCACATCACCGAGCGGACGGCGTCCAGGGTCTCGGTCAGGCCGGCGAGCGGGCGGCCGCGCATCACCGCCAGCGTCCGGGCCAGCCGGACGGCCTCGATCACGTGCGCCGAGGAGACCGGGTGGTCCTCGGCCCGCAGCAGGTCGGCGGCCCTGGTCAACCAGAGCGGCACCGGATCACCCGTGGTGGTGAACAGGTGGTGGTACCAGCCCGGCGAGACGATCCCGGCGCCGTAACCGCTCTGCTGGGAGAGCCGGCGGTGCGTCCACGGCACCCAGGTGATGTCGGTGCGCACCTTCTTCGGCAGGCCGGCCAGCACCGCCCGGTCGTGCGCGACGGTCGGCAAAACGGCCAGCGCCGGGACGTGGAACGCCCCGCAGACCACGGCGATCCGCCGGTGCCCGGCCCGCTTGGCGGCCCGGATCTGCTGGCGCATGTACGCCTCTCGCAGGTCGTCGCGCCGGACGGGCCCGCCGGGCGCGACGTCCTCGCGCAGCGCCGCCATCGCCTCGGCGACCGCGGCGAACGGGGCCAGCGCGTCGGTACCGGGCGAGCGGTGCTCGATCACGTCCTCCCACCAGCGCTCCGGGTCGTCGCTGCCGGCGGCCTCGGCGAGCATCCCGATCGGGTCCGCCGCCCGCTCCGGCTCCTCCCCCTGCTCCGGCTGCTCCCGCTCCTCGGCGAGGCCGTAGGCCGCCGGGAGGTCGATGAAGCGGACCGGTACGCCGGCGTCGAGGCCGTACCGGATCGCCACCCACTCCGGGGAGAACTCGGCGTAGGGCCAGAACGCGGCCCTGGCCGGGTCGTCCACGACGTGGGCGAGCAGGGCGACCGGTGGCACCATGTCCTTCTCGGCCGCCAGCCCGACGATCGGATCGGCCTCCGGCGGGCCCTCGATCAGCACCGCGTCCGGCCGCAACTGCTCCAGTGCGGCGGCCACCGCGCGGGCCGAGCCGGGACCGTGATGCCGTACGCCCAGCAGCGTCACCTCCGCGCTCATCGCGCCCTCCCTCCTCGTGCCTCGAACTGACTCGGACTGAATCGAACTACTCAGCACTGCTCTGAACTGCCTCGAACTGCCGCAAACCGCCATGAACTGCCATGGCGTCAGCGGGCGTTCTCCCGGGCGGCGCGGTAGAAGTCCTTCCAGCCGTCCCGCTCGCGCAGCACGCCCTCGACGTACTCGCGCCAGACCACCTGGTCCGCCACCGGATCCCGGACGACGGCGCCGAGGATGCCGGCCGTGACGTCGCCGGCCCGCAGCACGCCGTCCCCGAAGTGGGTGGCCAGCGCCAGACCGTTGGTCACCACCGAGATGGCCTCGGCCGTCGACAGCGTGCCGCTCGGCGTCTTCACCTTCGTCCGGCCGTCCACCGTGAGGCCGGCCCGCAGCTCCCGGAAGACCGTCACCACCCGCCTGATCTCCTCGGCTCCCCCGGGCAGTGGGGCGAGCTCCAGCGAGCGGCCGAGCTGGTCGACCCGCCGGGTGACGATGTCCACCTCCTCCTCCAGCGAGCCGGGGAGCGGTAGCACCACGGTGTTGAACCGTCGGCGCAGGGCGCTCGACAGCTCGTTGACGCCGCGGTCCCGGTCGTTCGCCGTGGCGATCAGGTTGAACCCGCGCACGGCCTGCGTCTCGCCGCCCAACTCCGGTATCGGCAGCGTCTTCTCCGACAGGATGGTGATCAGACTGTCCTGGACGTCCGCCGGGATCCGGGTCAGCTCCTCGACCCGGGCGATCTTCCCGTCCGCCATCGCCCGCATCAGCGGCGAGGGCACCAGCGCCGCCCGGCTCGGACCGTTGGTCAGCAGCTGGGCGTAGTTCCAGCCGTACCGGACGGCCTCCTCCGGCGTCCCGGCCGTCCCCTGCACCAGCAGGGTCGAATCGCCGCTGATCGCCGCCGCGAGGTGCTCCGACACCCAGGTCTTCGCGGTGCCGGGCACGCCGAGCAGCAGCAGCGCCCGGTCCGTGGCCAGCGTCGTCACGGCGACCTCGACGATCCGCCGCGGGCCGATGTACTTGGGGGTGACCACGGTGCCGTCCGGCAGCTCGCCACCGAGCAGATAGGTGGCGACGGCCCACGGCGAGAGCTTCCAGCGCTCGGGACGCGGGCGGTCGTCCTGCGCGGCCAGCGCGGCCAGTTCCGCCGCGAAGGCGTCCTCCGCGTGCTGCCGCAGAACGTCGGTCATCAGGGGGCTCCTTCGGGTCGGCCGCCGGACACACCGGTGGCGGGCGGCGAGGTGATCGGGGGGAGCCAGGTCGGCGTCCCGGCCTGTGGGAACCACCCTGCACCGGACCACTGACAATCCTGACCGGACCTCAGTTCGACCACCCGGCCTGTCAGTCCCTCCGCCTACCGTCGTCGGCATGGAGGAACGCTGGAGCACCGAACACGTCCTGTCCCTGGCACCCGACGCGAGCTCGCAGAAGGCCGCGGGCAAGCTCTCCTCGCCCGCGCCCTGGTCGGCCACGGGCACCGACGGCGCCGCGCTCTGGGGCGAGTGCAGGGGCAGCGGCCGGACGCCCTACCGCACCGCCGTCGAGCTGGCCACGCCCGCCTACTCGTGCACCTGCCCGAGCCGGAAGTTCCCCTGCAAGCACGCGCTCGGGCTGCTGCTGCTCTGGAGCGGCACCCCCGAGGCCGTCCCGGCCGGCGAGCCTTCCGACTGGGCGTCCGACTGGCTGGCCGAGCGCCGCGACCGCGCCGAGCGGCGGGCGACCGGCGCCACCGCCGCGGCCGACCCGGCCGCCGCCCTCCGCCGGGCCGAGAAGCGCCACGCCCGGGTGGCCGCCGGCGCCGGTGAGCTGCGTCTGCGGCTGGCCGACCGGGTCCGCCACGGCCTCGCGGACCCGTCCGCCGCCGGCCCCTGGGAGGAGGTCGCCGCCCGGATGGTCGACGCCCAGGCCCCCGGCCTCGCCACCCGCGTCCGCGAACTCGACGCCGTCACCGGGCCCGACCTCCTGGAGGAGTACGCCATGCTCCATCTGCTCGCCACCGCCGCCGCCCGGATCGACGACCTGCCCGCCCCGCTGGCCGCCACCGTCCGGGCCCGGGTCGGCTACACCACCGACGCCGCCGAGGTGCTGGCCGGCCCCACCGTCCGCGACCGCTGGTACGTCCTCGGCAGCCGCACCTCCCCGCTGGACGGCGCAGCGGACGAACGCCTCACCACCCGCCGGCTCTGGCTGCGCGGCGCGAAGACCGGCCGGGCCGCCCTGCTCCTCGCCTTCGGCCGCCCCGGCCGGGCCCCCGACCTCGCCCTCCCCACCGGCCACCTGCTGGAGGCCGAACTCGCCTTCCACCCCGGGGCCCGCCCCCTGCGCGCCGCCCTCGGCACCCGCTACGACGCCCCCGGCCAGGGCCCCGCCGCCCCGCCGCCCGGGCTCACCCCCGCCGAAGCGGTCGCCGCCTACGGCGACGCCGTCGCGGATGATCCCTGGCTCGACGCCTGGCCGGCCGTCCTGACCGGCGTCGTCCCGGTCCTCACCCCCGACGGCTGGCAGCTCACCGACGGCCGGCACACGCTCCCGGTCCACCGCGGTGCCATCCCCGAAGCGGCCCTCTGGCGCCTCGCGGCCGTTTCCACCGGCCGCCCCCTCACCGTCTTCGGCGAGCAGGGCCACCACGGTTTCGCCCCGGTCACCGCCTGGGGCGCGGACCACCGCCCGATCGACCTCACCACCGGGTAGGCCCCGAAGCGGGGGCCGGCCCGCGCGCGGCCCACGGGCCCGCCGCGGGCCCCGGCGCCCCACCCGCCCGAGAGCCTCCGACCAGCACCCACCGACCCGCAGGAGCCCCGCGTGCCGCCCACCGCCCCGACCCCGACCGACCCCTGGGAGTCCCTCCACACCACCGCCCTCCTCGGCACCGACCGCCGCCCCCTGCCGCCCCCGGCCGCCGGTGACTCCGCCGCCCACCTGGCCGTCGACCGCACCGACCCAGCCACCGCCCTGCTCGAACTCGCCGCCCTGGAGACCGTCCGCCGCCGCGCCGGAGCCCGCCCGGCCCCCGCCGGCGAGGCCGTCACCGCCCAGCTCGCCGCCCCCGCCCCCGAGGACCACCGGCCCGAACTGCCCACCCCCGCGGCCCGCCGGCTCACCCTCCTGCTCGGCAGCCGGGGCGCCGGATCCCCCGGCACCCTCGCCAACCTCACCGAACTGCTCCCGCAGTGGCTCGCCACCGCCCGCGCCCGGGGCTTCCGCCCACCCGCCGCCGCCGTACCGGCCCTGCTGGACGCCGCCCGCGGCCGGACCGAGCTGCGCCCCGACGCCGTGGCGCTGGCCGGCCCCCTGGGCCGCTGGCTCGCCGCCCGGAACGCCGACTGGCGCTTCGTCCTCCGCACCACCACGGACGCGCCCGCCGGCACGGCCGCGCCCGACGGACTGGGCGGACCCGACGAAGCGGGCGGACCCGACGGAGCGGCGGCTCCCGGGGACCACCACCTCTGGCACGAGGGGCTCTTCGCCGAGCGCGTCACCCATCTGACCGCGCTGCGCCGGAGCGACCCCGCCGCCGGCCTCGCCCTGCTGGTGAGCACCTGGCCCACCGAGCGCGCCGAGGACCGGCTGCTCTTCCTGGACGCCCTCCAGGACGGCCTCTCGCTCGCCGACGAGCCCTTCCTCGAAGCCGCGTTGGGCGATCGCAGCAAGAACGTCCGGGCTACCGCCGCCGAGTTGCTCTCGACCCTCCCCGGCTCCACCCTCGCCCACCGGATGGCCGAGCGCGCCCGGGCCGCCGTCCGCCTCTCCGAGCGCGGCACGCACCTGCTCGTCACCCCGCCCACCGAGTGCGACACCGCGATGCAGCGCGACGGCATACCACTCAAGTCGCCCACCGGGCGCGGCGAGCGGGCCTGGTGGTTCGGCGAGGTGATCGCCGCCACGCCGCTCTCGCTGTGGCCGGAGTCCACCGGTCTGACGCCGGGCCGGCTGCTCGGGCTCCGGGTGGGCGACAGCCTCGACGAGAGCGACAGCAGCTGGGCCGACGACCTGCGCGAGGCCTGGGCCAGGGCCGCCGTCCGCCAGCAGGACGCCGACTGGGCACGGGCGTTGCTGGGCCCCGCCCCGGCCCCCGCACCGGGGTCCCGCGGCGGCCGCGCCGCCCGTGCCCCCCGGAGCACCGGGGCCCCCGCCAAGCTGCTCGCCGTCCTCCCGCCCGCCGAACGCGCCGTCTGGACGGCCGCGTTCATCGAGGTGCACGGCCTCGGCGAGGCCTTCCAACTGCTCGGGGCCTGCGCGGCTCCGTGGACCCCGCCGCTGTCCACCGCCGTCGTCGCGGCGCTCGCCCGGGCGGCCGCCTCCGGGGCGTACCCGTGGAGCCACAGCGGGGTGCTCGGCATGACGGAGCGCGCGCTCTCCCCCGCAACGGCCACCGCCGTCGAGGAGTTGGCCGCCGAGGCGGCGCCCGCCGGCGCCTGGGCCGAGACCTTCTCCCGGCTGGCCGGCACCCTGCGCTTCCGGGAGGCGATGCTCGCCGAACTCGGCGCCTGACCGCCCGCGCCGGAACGCGGCCGGGCCGGTACGGGGGTGTCCCGTACCGGCCCGGCCCAGCACTCGGCAGGCACGCGCCCCATCGGCGCGCACCCCTCGGGCACGCCCCGGCTGGCTCACGGTCGAAGCAGGCGCACGGTCGAAGCAGGCGCACGGTGGAAGCAGCCGCTCGCCCGCAGCGGGCGCGCTACGGCAGGCGCGCACTTCGGCGGGCGCGTACCCGGCAGGCGCGCGCCCCGCGGAACACCTCCGCCCGAGGGGTCAGCTCGCGGCCCGCAGGTTCGCCTCGACCCAGGCCACCACGTCCCGGGTCGGCGTCCCCGGGGTGAAGATGTCCGCGACGCCCATCGCCTTGAGCTCGACGATGTCCTCTTCCGGGATGATGCCGCCGCAGAAGACCTTGATGTCCTCCGCCTCGCGCTCCCGCAGCAGCTCCAGCACCCGCGCGCAGAGCGTCATGTGCGCCCCGGAGAGGACCGACAGCCCGATGCCGTCCGCGTCCTCCTGGATCGCGGTGTCGACGATCTGCTCGGGCGTCTGGTGCAGGCCGGTGTAGATGACCTCCATACCGGCATCACGCAGGGCACGCGCGATGACCTTGGCGCCGCGGTCGTGACCGTCGAGCCCGGGCTTGGCGACCACCACACGGATCGGGCCTGACACACCCATCACTGCCTCCTGGACTTCGTCGTCCACCACCCACCGGACCTCGTCGGGCACGGGCGCGGTTAACCAGCAATAACAACCTGAGGGGAGGTTAGCGTCACCCGGGCGGACTGACCGTGCCGCCCCTCAAGAGGAGGGCAAAATCACAGGCCCACCCCTTGCTACCGACGGGTATACCCCGGCGGCTCCGTCCGCAGGCCGCCAACTCCCCTCTTGACATACGGACTTTTGTCCGGATCCCGGCGTTACGGCTACAGTCTCGGCTGTTTTCCCCTCGCCTTTCCGTCCGTCCCTCCCCTCGCCCTTCCCCTCGCCCGACGATGTGCCCGAGGTCCACCGAGGAGGCAGCCCCCGATGGCTCCCGACGCAGCCGCCCGCCCGACCCGTGCGGAGCTGCGGGTGGCCGCCCGCGAGCAGTCGCGCGCCCAGCGCCGCGGCGCCGCCAAGGCCGCCACCCGGACCGCCCTGCTGCGCGTCGCGCTGCCGTCGATGGCCGCCCTCGGAGTGGCCGGGGCCGCCGCCGCGACCGTCCAGGGCGAGGCCGACCAGCAGCGTGCGCAGGCGGCCGGCCGGGCCCCCGAGCAGGCCGCCGAGGCCCCGGACACCGCGCCCGCCAGGGCCGCCGCCCAGCAGGTCCTCGCCGCGGGCGAGGCCGACCAGGCATCCCGCGGCGACGCCCGCGCTCCCCTCTCCGGCACTCAGCCCGCCGGCCCGGCGGGCGGGACGGCGCTCGCCGCTCCGGCCCCGACGCCGGAGCCCGAGCTCCCGAAGGTCATCCTCCCGGTCGCCCAGCACGGGCTCGGCGAGATGTTCGGCGCGTCCGGCACGCACTGGGCGGCCCGCCACACCGGCATCGACTTCCCCGTCGACGGCGGCACCCAGGTCATGGCGGTCACGGACGGCGTGATCCGCACGCAGTGGAACCCGTCGTACGGCTACATGTCGATACTGAAGATGGCCGACGGCACCGAGGCCTGGTACTGCCATCTGCGGTCGTACAAGATCCGCAAGGGGACCGTGAAGGCGGGCGACGTCATCGCCTTCGTCGGCAGCAGCGGCAACAGCACCGGCCCGCACCTGCACTTCGAGATCCGCCCCGCCGGTGGCGGCGCCCCCGTCGACCCGCTGCCGTGGTTCCTCGCCCAGGGCGTCGACCCCCGCTGACCGCGCCCCGCCGGGCCGCACCCGCCCCGGCCCCGCCGGACCGGTCGCGGCCGCCCCGGCCCGGGGGGGGGGCCGGGGGGGGCCCCCCGGGCGCGCCCCCCGCCGCCCCCGCGGGGCCCCCCCCCCCGCCCCCCGCCGCCCG
>NZ_JBHWUI010000208.1:0-12702 GCF_042737525.1 Kitasatospora sp. NPDC059973
CGCCGACGCGTGAGGTGTACTTCGACGATGTGCGGATTCCGGCGGATCGGATGATCGGTGCGGAGGGGTCGGGGTTCGCGACGGCGATGCGGACGCTGGACCACACGCGGGTGACGATCGCGGCGCAGGCGGTGGGGATCGCGCAGGGGGCGTTGGACTACGCGAAGGGGTATGTGCGGGAGCGTCGGCAGTTCGGTAAGCCGATCGGTGATTTCCAGGGTGTGCAGTTCATGTTGGCGGACATGGCGATGAAGCTGGAGGCGGCGCGGCAGTTGACGTACGCGGCGGCGGCGAAGTCGCAGCGGGGGGACGCGGATCTGACGTTCTTCGGGGCGTCGGCGAAGTGCTTCGCGTCGGACGCGGCGATGGAGATCACGACGGACGCGGTGCAGTTGCTGGGTGGGTACGGGTACACGCGGGACTACCCGGTGGAGCGGATGATGCGGGACGCGAAGATCACACAGATCTACGAGGGCACCAACCAGGTCCAGCGGATCGTGATGGCCCGCAACCTGCCGTGACCGGAGTCGGCGACCTGGGCGCATGGCCCCCGAGCTCGTGCGCCCCGCGGTGGTGACCCCTGAGCTGGTGACCCCTGAGCTCATGACCTGAGATCATGGATAAACCCTACAAAGAGCTCATGGTCGAATCGGTTGCGTTGCGCATCTGAATGTCCATCAATGCCCTGGCACAGTGGTAGATGAGTCCGCGACTCCCCGTGCTCACCGGCGCGGGGAGTTGTGGCTCTCTCACAATCTCCACAACAAGCAGGGGGTTCGGTCGATGAGTGCTGACGACGACCGCGTGGTGGTCACCGGGCTCGGCGCGACGACGCCGCTCGGCGGGGACGTCGCCTCGACCTGGGCCGGGATGCTGGCCGGGCGGTCGGGTATCCGGGCGATCGAGGACGGGTGGGCGGCCGGGCTGCCGGTGCGGATAGCCGGGCGGCTGGCGGTCGAGCCGTCCGAGGTGCTGGACCGGGTGCAGGCCCGGCGGATGGACCGCTGCGAGCAGGTGGCGCTGATCGCCGCCCGGCAGGCCTGGGCCGACGCGGGCACGCCCGAGGTGGATCCGGAGCGGCTGGCCGTGGTGATCGGCACCGGCACCGGCGGCGCGCTCACCATGCTCGGGCAGGACGACGTGCTGGAGGCCTCCGGGGTCCGCAAGGTCTCCCCGCACACGGTGCCGATGCTGATGGCGAACGGCCCGGCGGCCTGGGTCAGCATCGAACTGGGCGCGCGGGCCGGCGCGCACACACCGGTGAGCGCCTGCGCGTCCGGCGCCGAGGCGATCGCGATGGGCCTGGACCTCATCCGGCTCGGCCGGGCGGACGTGGTGGTCGCGGGTGGCGCCGAGGCCTGCATCTGCCCGCTCACGCTGGCCGGGTTCGCCCAGGCCAAGGCCCACTCCACCCGCAACGACGAGCCCGAACTGGCCTCCCGTCCGTTCGACGCGGGCCGGGACGGCTTCGTGATCGGTGAGGGGTCGGTGGTGGTCGTCCTGGAGCGCGCCGGGTTCGCCGCGGCCCGGTCGGCCCGGGCGCACGCCACGCTCGCCGGCGCGGCGGTCACCTCGGACGCGTTCCACATCACCGCGGCCGCGGCCGAGGGCCAGGTCCGGGCGATGCGCCGGGCGGTGGCCGAGGCGGGCCTGGCGCCGGCCGACATCGCGCACGTGCACGCCCACGCCACCTCGACCCCGCTGGGCGATCTGGTCGAGGCCGAGTCGGTGGCCGAGGCGATCGGGCTCCACCCGGTCGTCACGGCGACCAAGTCGATGACCGGCCACCTGTTCGGCGCGGCCGGGGCGATCGGCGCCCTCGCCGCCGTCCTCGCCCTGCGCGACGGCGTGGTCCCGGCCACCCGGAACCTCGACACCGTCGACCCGGCCGTGAAGCTGGACGTGGTCACCGGTGCCCCGCGCCGGGGCGCGCTGACCGCCGCGCTCACCAACTCCTTCGGGTTCGGGGGCCACAACGCGACGCTGGTCTTCACCCCGGCGCCGTGAGGTCCGGCGGGGGCCCGGGAGGCCCGGCTCCGGGCGATCCGGGGCGGGCCCGGCGAAACCCGGGAGACGGTTCGCCGGGCCCGACCTAGGGTGGCCGCCATGTCTACGTCATCGCCGACCCTCCGACTGGAGAAGGTCACCCCCGCCACCATCGACGCCGCGCTCGAACTGAAGGTGCGCCCGGACCAGGAGCAGCTGGTCTCGCCGGTCGCCAAGTCCCTGGCCGAGGCGTACGCGCACGGCGACACCGCCTGGCCCCGGGTGCTCTTCGACGGCGACCGCGCGGTCGGGTTCGTGATGGCGTTCTTCGACATCGCCTTCCACCCCGACCGGCCCGGCGACCGGCTCCGCTCCGGCCTCTGGCGCCTCAACATCGCCGCCGACGAGCAGGGCCGGGGCTACGGCCGCTTCGCGGTCGAGCAGGTCTGCGCCGAGATCCGCCGCCGCGGCGGTGACCGGGTGACGGTCACGTACGTGCCCGGCGACCACGGCCCGGCCGCGTTCTACCGGCGCCTCGGGTTCCGCCCCACCGGCGAGCTCAGCGGCGACCAGGAGGTGGCGGAGCTCGACCTCTCCGGCGCCGAGCCCCCGGGCGCCTGAGGGCCGTCCGCGGCGCCCCCCGAAGAGTGCGGAGCAGGAAGTCGGCCCGGCCGACTTCCTGCTCCGGCGGTGTCCGGGGCCTCAGCCCAGCAGCAGGTACTTGGTGGACGGGACGCCCTGGGTGTAGCTGCAGTCGGTGTTCTGGGTGCTCTGGCTGTACGTGAACCCGGACGGGACGGTGCACGCCCAGAGGCCGTTGACCGGCTTGCGGAGGTGGAAGGTGGTGGCCTGGACGCCGGGCTGGAGGCTGCACGCGCTCGTGTAGGTGATCCGGTCGTAGGTGAACGCCGGCGTGCCCATACAGGCGGTGAGGCCGTCCACCGGCGTCCGCAGGTGGTACGCGTTGGAGGTCACGCCGGGCTGCTGGCTGCAGGCGCTGCCCCAGGTGATGGCGTCGTAGACGAACCCGGGCGAGCTCTTGCAGGCGGTCAGTCCGTCGACGGGCGTCCGCAGGTGGAACTGCGGTGCGTTCCAGCTGCCGGAGCTGCACGTCCGGTTCATGGCCACCTGGTCGTAGACGTACCCGGCCGGGACGTCGCACGCCCAGGCCCCGTCGAGTCCGGTGGTGGCCGCGACGGCGGTGGTCGCGGTGGCGGCCCCGGTGAGCAGGAGCGCCAGGGCCGCGAAGGCGGCCAGGAGCAGGCGGATCGGGCCGGTGCGGGCGGTGCGTGCGGCGGACATGGGTCTCCCGGGTAGGCGGTCGGTGACATGGGATCGCACGGTGGCGCCGGGCGCGTGCGCGCCCGCTGCCGCCGCCGGTTCTAGCACGGACGGCCGCGTCGCCACCCCGGTACGGCGGCCCGGTCGGTCGCGGCGACCACCGCCGTCCACTCCGGCCCGTGTCGGGGCTCCGACCCGCCTCAGCCGATCAGCGCCGCCGCCTCCTGCCGCGCCTGGCGCAGCCACTGCGCGCGGACGGCGTCGGCCGAGTCCGTCACCGTGCGGAAGACGGTCCGCCGCACGTCCGTCACGCCGACGTAGGGCAGCACGCAGGCGGCCCAGATCCGCTCCAGCGGATCGCCGAACTCGGCCCGCTCGCGCTCCTCCGGGGTGTCGGAGGTGTTCAGCACCAGGGCCCGCCCGGCGCGGAGCAGCCCGGCCGGCTCGCCGTCCGCCGTGCCGAGCTTGTACGCCACGCCGGGCACGAGCACCCGCTGCACCCACCCGGTCAGGACGGCCGGCGGCATGCCCCACCAGTTGGGGTGGATCAGGACGAGCGCGTCCAGGGTGGCCACCTCCGCCCGGTGCAGAGCCAGTCGCGGATCGGCCGGCTCCGCCGCGGCGTCGACCGTCCCGGTCTCCCCGGCGGCCAGCGCGGGTTCGAACCCCTCCGCGCAGAGATCGTGCGCGAGCACCTCGTGGCCGCGTCCGCGCAGTTCGTCCACCACGGCGTCGAACAGGGCGTGGTTGAAGCTGCCCGGTCGCGGGTGCGCCAGATAGACGCCGATCCGCCCCGTCTCCGTCGTCACGCTCATGTCCCGTTCCCCCCTTGTCGGTTGACCTGAGGGCGATGCTAGGGGACCGTCCGGCGGGGTGCGGGCCCGGGACCTGGCCGGACTCCCCGCGCGACCGGGCCGCCGGGGACCGCCACCGCCACCGGGCCACCCCGGTCGCCCTGCCACCCGCCGCCGGCCCCTGTCGAGGCCGGTCCGGAGCCGCGGCACGCCCGGCGACCGGACGATTTACGGGGCCGTCGCGCGTACCGGGGGGCGGCATGCCATGATCCCTGCATGGGTTCCAACGTTTACTTCGACATCACCATCAACGACGAGCCGGCCGGGCGCATCGTCTTCAAGCTCTTCGACGACATCGTCCCGAAGACCGCCAAGAACTTCCGCGAGCTGGCGACGGGCGAGCACGGCTTCGGCTTCAAGGGCTCCTCGTTCCACCGCGTCATCCCGGGCTTCATGCTGCAGGGCGGTGACTTCACCCGCGGTGACGGCACCGGCGGCAAGAGCATCTACGGCGAGAAGTTCGCGGACGAGAACTTCACCCTCAAGCACACCAAGCCGGGCCAGCTCTCGATGGCCAACGCGGGCCGCAACACCAACGGCTCGCAGTTCTTCATCACCACCATCGTGACCGACTGGCTGGACGGCAAGCACGTCGTCTTCGGCGAGGTCGTCGAGAACCTCGACCTCGTGACGAAGATCGAGTCCTACGGTTCGCAGAGCGGCCGTACCTCGGCGAAGATCACCATCGCCGACTCGGGCATCGTGGCCTGAGGTCCGACCCCCTGACGAGCCCAGGAGCAGGAAGTCGGCCCGGCCGACTTCCTGCTCCTCGCACGTCCCGGCCCGGTACGACCGGCCGCGCGACCTGAGCCCTCCGTCCAACGACCGATGGCCCGGCTCCCGCCGGCCCGCTGGAATGGACACCGTGGATCACCCCCCGGCCGTCGACGGCCTCACCGACACCCAGGTGGACGCCTACCTGGCGCGGATCGGCCTGCCGCGCCCCGGCCGGCCCTCGCCCGCCGCCCTCGCCGAGCTGCACCGCGCGCACCTGGGCACCGTGCCCTTCGAGAACCTGGGCATCGGGCTCGGGGAGCCCGTCGTCCTCGACCCCGGCGCGCTGTTCGCCAAGCTCGTCACCCGGCGCCGCGGCGGCTTCTGCTACGAACTCAACGGCCTGTTCGCCGAGCTGCTGCGGGCGCTCGGCTACCGGGTGGACCTGCTCGGCGCCCGGGCCTTCGACGGGGACCGCCCCGGCCCGCCGTTCGACCACCTCGCCCTGCGGGTCGACCTGGCCGAGCCCTGGCTGGCCGACGTCGGCTTCGGCCGGTTCAGCCACTTCCCGCTGCGCCTGGACGAGCGCGGCCCGCAGCGCGAACCCGGCGGCGAGTTCACCCTGGTCCCGCACGCCGACGACGAGCTCGACGTGCTGCTGGACGGCCGGCCGGAGTACCGGCTCGGCCTGCGCCCCCACCGGCTGGCCGACTTCGTGCCGACCTGCTGGTGGCAGACCACCTCGCCGGACTCCCACTTCACCCGCTCGTCGACCTGCTCGCGGCTCACCCGGGACGGCGGCCGGATCACCCTCGGCGGCGTCCGGCTGATCCGTACCGGCCCGGACGGCGTGCGCACCGAGGAGGACCTCGACGAGGCCGGCGCCCTGGCCGCCTACCGCGAGCACTTCGGCATCACCCTCGACCGCCTGCCGGTGCCCCCGGCGCCCGCCGCCCGACCGCGGCCGGAGGATACCTAGGCGGTGCGGCCCGGCCGGACCGCATGCGGCACGGTGCCGAAGCCGCGGTAAGAGTCCGTCGGCCCGGGCCCGATCCCGGCGGCGGCCGGCACCTCCAGCCCGCAGAACGCGAGCGCCTCCTGGACCGGGCGGCCCAGGAGGCGGTGACGGCGCCGGTGGATCAGCGCGGTGACGAGAGACGTCCACGCATGGTGGCCGGCCCGTCGCAGCGCCTCACGGAGGCCGGCGGTGTCACTTCACGTCCGGTACGGCGGTGTCGTTCTTGAACGCGTCGAAGACCTGCTTGGCCTTGGCGCTGTCCCACTTGACCGCCGACTCGCCGGTGCTGGTCCGGAAGTCCGGGTTGGCGATCGGGACGGTGATGCTCTTGCCGTCGCCGCCGTTGACGTCCTTCATGGCGAGGAAGAGCGAGCCGAGGTCGGTCAGGCCGGCGTCGTCGTCGACGATCAGGGTGCCGAGGCCGGAGTCCACCAGCGGGTAGAAGGTGAACGGGTTCAGCACGGTGGCGGGGGAGGCGGCCTGCTTGGCCAGCGCGCCGAGGAACTTCTGCTGGTTGCGCATCCGGCCGAGGTCCTGGTCGGCCATCTGGTGGCGCTGGCGCACGAAGGCGAGGGCCTGGGTGCCGGTCAGGCTCTGGCAGCCGGCCTTCAGGTCGAGGCCGGAGTCCTTGTCCTTGACGTCCTGGTCGATGCACATGTCGACACCGCCGACCGAGTCCACGATGCCCACGAAGCCGGCGAAGCCGATCTCGGCGTAGTGGTCGATGCGCAGGCCGGTGTTGAGCTCGACGGTCTGCGCGAGCAGCTTGCCGCCGCCCGACGCGAAGGCCGAATTGATCTTCGAGGTGGTCGCCTTGACCGGCTTCCCGTTGTCGCCGGTGTGCTCGGGGATCGGCACCCAGGAGTCGCGCGGGATGCTCATCAGGGTGTTCCCGCCGTCCCCGATGTGCAGGATCATCATCGAGTCGCTGCGCTTGCCGCCGGCGTGGCCGGTGTGCAGGTCCTCCTCCTGGGAGTCGGAGAGCCCGTTGCGGCTGTCGGAGCCGACGATCAGCCAGTTGGTGCCCTTCCCGGCGGCGGGGCGGCCGGGGTAGTCGGCGAGCACGTTCTCGTGGTTCAGCTTGGAGTCGGCCCAGAACCAGGTCGAGACGGCGGTGACCATGACGGCGATCAGGACGCCGAACACCGACCACTTGACGATCCGGCGCCGCGGCCAGCGCG
The DNA here is from genome assembly GCF_042737525.1 of Kitasatospora sp. NPDC059973. Lineage (NCBI taxonomy): Bacteria > Bacillati > Actinomycetota > Actinomycetes > Kitasatosporales > Streptomycetaceae > Kitasatospora > Kitasatospora sp. NPDC059973. The sequence goes on from NZ_JBHWUI010000208.1 coordinate 7,035, forward strand.
AGGGCCGGGCGGCGGGCGGCTGGGTGCCGCCCGGGGTTATCGGCCCGCCGGGCGCGCCGGGGCCGCCGGGCGCCCCCTGGCCCTGCGCGGGCACGCCGGGACGGCCGCCCGGCTGCCCGTACGCCGGGGGCTGTCCGTACGACTGCGGCTGCCCGTAGCCCTGCGCGGACCCGTAGCCGGGTGCCTGGGCCGGCGGCTGCGCCTGGCCGTACTCCTGCGGCTGTCGCGGCGCCGGGGCCCCCGGGCCGCGGGGGTTCAGCCCACCCGGCAGCGGCGGCTCGGCCGCGTTGCCACCGCCGCGCCCGTACGCGCCGCCGCCGTTGCCACCGCCGCCCGGGCGGCCCTCCTGCCACGTGTTCATGTGGGAGAGAATGCCCGACGCTGGCTGCGGTGACTCCCCCCGGGGCCTCCGCCGGGGCCCTTGTAGCAGTTTTGATGCACGCGCCGGATCGTTCCGCCGCACATTCCCGCGCGGGTGCGCTGCGGGCTCACGGCGGGCTCACGGCCGCCCCACGGAGGGTGGCGGACGGCGCCGCGCCGGCTGCCGCCGCCGCCCCCGTCCGCCCGCTGCCCGTCTCACCATCCGTCTCACCCTGTGTTCACCAGCCGGAACGATCCTTGACCGGTTCGAACAGCGCGTGTTTGCATGACTGCCATGGATCAGCGATGGACCCTCACGCGTCGGCGGCACGTCGACCTTCAGCGTGTGTCCTGTTCGCTCTGTCGTGGCTGACGCGCGCCCGTCGAACCCTCTCCTCCCCGCACACCCCTCTCCAGCGTTTCCCGCCGCCCGCGCGGCGTGCTCTCCGCTGTCGTAGCGCCGTCCCCGCTTCCTGCCCCGAGGTGAACCCATGGCCACCGTCCTGTCCGTTTCCGGCTCGCCGTCCGCGACCTCCCGCACCACCCGCCTGCTGCGCCACGTCGACGCGCAGCTCGAAGCCCGAGGTCACCGGGTCGTCCCGTTCGAGGTGCGCAGTCTGCCCGCGCACGCCCTGCTCTCGGCGGACTTCTCCCATCCCGAGATAGTCGCCGCGCTGGAGCTCTTCGCCCAGGCGGACGGCGTGGTGATCGGCACGCCGGTCTACAAGGCGGCCTACTCGGGTCTGCTGAAGACCCTGCTCGACGTGCTGCCGCAGTACGCGCTGACCGGCAAGGCCGTCCTGCCGCTGGCCACCGGCGGCTCCACCGCGCACGTGCTGGCCGTCGACTACGCGCTGCGTCCGGTGCTCAGCTCGATGGGCGCCGGCCACATCACCCAGGGCTGGTTCGTGCTCGACCGTCACATCACCGTCCGGGAGGACGGCGCGACCGTGATCGAGCGCGAGACGGACGTGCTGCTCACGCCCGTGGTGGAGGCCTTCGCGACGGCGCTGGAGCGGCTCGCCACTCCGGCCTTCGCCGGCTGACGGGGTCTGCGGCACGGTCCCGTACGGGCCGACCCCGAGAAGGGTGGCGGCGACCCCTAGGGGGAGGGGCGCCGCGCCCCGTACAACTACGGTTGGGCCGCTTCATACCGGCGGATGACGAGCGGTTCGCTCGCCGCTCCTAACGTGGATCACATCCCCGCTCGTGCGGATCAGGACCGAGGTTCCGGTGAACCGGAGGGTCCTGGACACACCGGGTGGGTGGGGCTGACTACCGGTCAAGAACTCTCTCCTGCACCATTTCGCGGGCAGGTGGGAGCGACGAGGCTGGAGTCAACGGGTGGGCCCACTTCTGAGGAGAATCCAGTGACGACGGCAGCAGCAGCCGTGTACAACCCCCAGCTTCCCGGCGGCGGCGCCGCCGTGGCCGCCTCGGCCCGTCAGGTGACCAAGGCCTACGGCACGGCCGAGACCAGGGTCACCGCACTGAACGCGGTCGACGTCGACATCCAGCGCGGCCGCTTCACCGCGATCATGGGCCCCTCGGGCTCCGGCAAGTCGACCCTGATGCACTGCCTGGCCGGCCTGGACACCGTCACCGACGGCCGGATCTGGATCGGCGACACCGAGATCACCGGCCTGAAGGACAAGCAGCTCACCAGGTTGCGCCGGGACAAGATCGGCTTCATCTTCCAGGCGTTCAACCTCCTCCCCACGCTGAACGCGCTGGAGAACATCACGCTCCCGATGGACATCGCCGGCCGCAAGCCGGACACCGCCTGGCTGGACCAGGTCGTCGAGACCGTCGGCCTGGCCGGCCGCCTCAAGCACCGCCCGGCGCAGCTCTCCGGCGGCCAGCAGCAGCGCGTCGCGGTCGCCCGGGCCCTGGCCGCCCGCCCCGAGATCATCTTCGGCGACGAGCCCACCGGGAACCTCGACTCCCGGGCCGGCGCCGAGGTGCTGACCTTCCTGCGGCGCTCGGTGGACGAACTGGGCCAGACCATCGTCATGGTCACCCACGACCCGGTGGCCGCCGGCTACGCGGACCGCGTGCTCTTCCTCGCGGACGGCGTCATCGTCGACGAGATGCACGCCCCCACCGCCGACTCCGTCCTCGAACGCATGCGCCGTTTCGACGGCAAGCGCACGAGCTGAGCGGGGACCGGGACATGCTGCTCAAGACCTCACTGAGAACCTTCCTCGCCCACAAGGGGCGGATGGTGCTCTCGCTGCTCGCGATCGTCCTCTCGGTCGCGTTCGTGTCCGGCACGCTGGTGTTCTCCAACACCGCCACCAGCACCTTCGACCGGCTCTTCGCCTCGACCGCCTCGGACATCTCCGTCCAGCCCGCCAAGGCCGGGATCGACGGCGACGACGACGCCCCCGGCGGCAAGGTGGCGACCCTCCCGGTCGACACCGTGCAGCGGATCGCCGCCACCCCGGGGGTGCGGACCGCGGTCGGGCAGGTGTTCACCCAGGACGCCGTCCTGGTCGACCCGGCCACCAACAAGGCGATCGGCCCGACCAGCGGCGCGCCCACCCTGACGGGCAACTGGACGGAGACGCCGCGCAATTCGGTGGAGATCACCTCGGGGCACACCCCGCAGGGCGCCGACCAGGTCGTGCTGGACGCGGACACCGCGAAGAAGGCCGGCCTCGGCCTCGGCGGCAAGCTGCGGGTGATCGCCGGCAGCGGCAAGCACGACTTCACCATCGCCGGCATCGCGACCTTCAAGACCACCAACCCGGGCGCGGCGCTCGCCTTCCTGGACACCGTGACCGCCCAGCAGGTGCTGCTCGGCACCACCGCGTACACCTCGGTCGAGGCCTTCGGCGACGGCACCCGCACCGACGAGCAGCTGAAGGCGGACGCCCTCGGCGCGCTCGGCGGCGGCTACCAGGTGAAGACCGCGGCGGAGCAGAAGGCGGAGAACAACAAGGACGTCGGCTCCTTCCTCGGCTTCATGAAGAACGCGATGCTCGGCTTCGCGCTGATCTCCGCCCTGGTCGGCGGCTTCCTGATCATCAACACCTTCTCCATGCTGGTCGCCCAGCGCACCCGGGAGATCGGGCTGCTGCGCGCCATCGGCGGCAGCCGCAAGCAGGTGAACCGCTCGGTGCTGATCGAGGCGCTGATCCTCGCGGTGCTCGGCTCGACCATCGGCCTCGGCGCCGGCCTGGGCCTGGCGGCCGGTCTGATCCAGCTGATGAAGGCCATCGGCATGAACCTCAGCGCCGCGGACCTCCAGATCACCGCGGACGTGCCGATCGCCGGTTACGCCCTCGGCATCGTGGTCACGCTGGTCGCGGCCTGGTTCCCGGCCCGCCGGGCCGCCCGGATCGCCCCGATGGCGGCCCTGCGCGACCACGGCACTCCGGCCGAGGGCCGCTCCAACCTCGTGCGCACGGTGATCGGCCTGGTGCTGACCGCCGGCGGCGGCGGCCTGCTCGTCCTGGCCGCCAAGGCCGACAAGGCGGCCACCGGCGGGCAGTACCTGGGTCTGGGCGTGCTGCTCACCCTGATCGGCTTCGTCGTCCTCGGTCCGCTGCTGGCCACCAGCGTGGTCCGGGTGCTCGGCGCGCTGCTGCCGGCCCTGTTCGGCCCGTCCGGCAAGCTCGCCCAGCGCAACGCGATGCGCAACCCGCGTCGGACGGGCGCCACCGCCGGCGCCCTGATGATCGGCCTCGCGCTCGTCATCGGCGCCTCGGTCTTCACCTCCTCGGTGATCAAGTCCACCAACGAGCAGATCGACACGTCGGTCGGCGCGGACTACATCATCTCCGCCGGCCGCACCGGTCTCACCCCCGAGATGGTGAAGGCGGCCGAGAACACGCCGGGCATCGAGCACATCACCCGTCAGCAGTTCGTACCGGCGCTCTTCACCACCCCGGACGGCAAGACGGCCAAGGAGGGCGTGTCGGCGGTCTCGCCGAGCTTCACCGCCGACTTCAAGCTCCCGGTCAAGTCCGGCAGCGCGGACGCGCTCGGCCAGGGCGCGATCGTGGTCGGGGAGACCTACGCCGCGGACCACGGTCTCAAGGTCGGCGACCGGATCGGCATCGACTACGGCAAGGGCCGCACCCAGACCCTGCCGGTCGGCGTGATCCTGACCAAGGGCAACTCGCTCTTCGACGGCAACTACTTCATCGGGCTGGACACCCTCGGCAAGGCCGTCCCGGTCGCCGACCAGGGCAATGACGCGGTCGTCTTCGGCAAGGCCCGGCCCGGTTCGGACGTCGCCGGGACGCTGACCGCGCTGGAGTCCTCCTTCAAGGAGTACCCGCAGGTCACCGTGCGGGACCAAGCCGGCTACAAGGACCTCGTCCAGGAGCAGGTCAACTCCCTGCTCTACATCATCTACGGCATGCTCGGCCTCGCGATCGTGGTCGCGGTGCTCGGCGTCGTCAACACCCTGGCGCTCTCGGTGGTGGAGCGGACCCGGGAGATCGGCCTGCTGCGGGCGATCGGGCTCTCCCGGCGTCAGCTGCGCCGGATGATCCGGCTGGAGTCGGTGGTGATCGCCCTGTTCGGCGCGATCCTCGGGACCGGTCTCGGCCTGGCCTGGGGCATCACCGGTCAGCGGGTCCTCAAGGACCAGGGGCTGGAGACGCTGGCCGTCCCGACCGGCACGATCGTGGTCACGCTGGTCGCCTCGGTGGTCATCGGCCTGGTCGCGGCTCTCGTACCGGCCTTCCGGGCCGGTCGAATGAACGTCCTCGCGGCCATCGCGACGGACTGACCCCCGGATCGGGGGATCGGGGGAGGGCAGGGGCCGGGTGCGTCACAGCACCCGGCCCCTGCCGGCGTTCCCGGCGCCGCGGCCCAGGGCCCGGCAGCACGAGACCCGGGCCTGCGGGCCTACGGGCAGACGATGTCGGACGCCTTCTCGGCCGCCACGGCGGCCGACGGGGTCGCGGCGGGCGCCGGGGGCGGCGGCAGCGGTGCGACGGTGGCCGCGGCCGGGCTCGCGCCCGGGGCGGCCGGGTAGTCCCCGCCCGCGTACACCTGGAGGGTTGGCCCGAGGCCGGGGACGGCGGTCGACTCGGCGCCCGGGAGCGCGGCGGCGAGCGTCCGGGCGGACTCGGTCCAGCGCGGGTCGTAGCGGACCACCGTCCGGCCGGGCGCCGTCCCCGCCGGGGCGTTCGACGGCGCGCCGGTGGTGGCGAAGCCCGCCCGCCGCAGGTCACCGTCGACCCGGGCCCCCAGACCGGGCACCCCGGCCGCGTTGAACACCTGGACGTGCACCTGCTCGGGGGCCACCGCGGCCGGGGCGACCGGGCTCGCCGCGGCGCTCGGCGCGGTG
>NZ_JBHWUI010000209.1:0-12614 GCF_042737525.1 Kitasatospora sp. NPDC059973
GCCCCCGAGCGGTTGCTCGGGGGCCGGCGGCCGTGGTCGGGTCTGGTCAGATGACCGTCTCCGCCTCCAGGTAACGCTCCTGCGGCACGGTCTTGAGCTCGGCGACGGCCTCGCCGATCGGCACCAGGTTGATGTTGGTGCCCTGCAGTGCGGTGATGTGGCCGAAGGCGCCCTTGTGAACGGCCTCCACGGCGTGCCAGCCGAACCGGGTGGCCAGCACCCGGTCGTACGCGGTCGGGGTGCCGCCGCGCTGGGTGTGGCCGAGGATCACCGGGCGGGCCTCCTTGCCGAGCCGGTGCTCCAGCTCCCGGGAGAGCTGGGTGGCGATGCCGGTGAACCGCTCGTGGCCGTAGATGTCCTTGCTGCCCTCTTCCCAGTGCATGGTGCCGGGCTCGGGCTTGGCGCCCTCGGCGCAGACCACGATCGCGAACTTCTTCTGCCGGTCGAAGCGCTCGCGGACGACGGCCGTGAGCTTGTCGATGTGGAACGGGCGCTCCGGGACGACGATCGCGTGGGCGCCGGCGGCCATGCCCGCGTTGAGCGCGATCCAGCCGGTGTGCCGGCCCATGACCTCGACGACCATGACCCGCTGGTGCGACTCGGCCGTGGTCTTCAGCCGGTCCAGCGCGTCGGTGGCGACCGAGACCGCGGTGTCGAAGCCGAAGGTGACATCGGTGCACGCGATGTCGTTGTCGATGGTCTTCGGCACGCCGACGATCGGCAGACCGGCGTCGCTCATCAGCTTGGCGGCCTTGAGGGTGCCCTCGCCGCCGATCGGGATGACCGCGTCCAGACCGAGGTCGGCGCAGTACCGCTTGGCGCGCTCGACACCGTCCCGCAGATGGCTCGGCTGCACTCGCGAGGAGCCGAGGATGGTGCCGCCCTGGGCGAGGATGCCGCTCACCGAGTCCAGGGTCAGGGGGCGGTGGACGCCCTCCAGGAAACCTCGCCAGCCGTCCTCGAACCCGATGATCTCGTCGCCGTGGTCGACCACCCCCCGGTGGACCACGGAGCGGATCACCGCGTTCAGGCCGGGGCAGTCACCGCCGCTGGTCAGCACTCCAATACGCATTGCTTTGCAACTCCCGAGCAGAACCGAGGAACGGCCGGACTACAGGCTGGGACGACGAACCGTCACCGTAGCGGTCGGTTCCCACACCGTGATGGCGGGGAGATGACCGAGGGGTGAAGGACCGGTCGATCCGGACAGAACGCCCGAAAACGACCGTGCAGTCGAGCATACGACCCCTGCGTCCGGCCGGGCAGGAGCCGACGCGGGAGCGGCGCCGTCGGCGCCCCCGCGCGGAAGTGCAGCCTGCTGCCGAGGAGGGTGTGCAGCCGGCATCCCCATTGTCGTACGTCCGGGCCCGCCCGTGGACCGGATGACCGCATCGCGGGCACCCGGTCGGAGCGGGCCGGCGTACTACGCGGGGCGCGAAGTGGCCGCGATGCGCTCGGCGCGCAGCGCGTCGTACCAGGTGGTGTCGGCCGGCGGCAGGGCGTTCACGTCCAGCGCCAGCTTGATCAGCATGTCCGCGACCGCGGGATTGCGGGCCATCACGGGGCCGTGCAGGTACGTCCCGAAGACGGTGTCCCGCCAGGCGCCCTCGGTGCCGTCACCGGTGCCGTTGCCCCGGCCCGCGGTGACGGTGGCCAGCGGCTGGACGCCCTGGCCGAGGTGCGTGATGCCCTGGTGGTTCTCGAAACCGGTCAGCTGCGGCAGGGCCAGGCGCGGGTCGACGTCGGCGAGCACGTCGCCGACGCAGCGGGCGCCCTCGCCGCGGGTGGTCCAGACGTCGAGCAGGCCGAGGCCCGGCTCGCGCTCGCCGAGGTCGTTGACGAACTCGTGGCCGAGGATCTGGTAGCCGGCGCAGACGGCGAAGATGATCGCGCCGTTCTCGGCGGCCCGGACCAGCCCGCTGTCGCCCCGCAGGCGCTCGGCGGCCAGCCGCTGCGGCCGGTCCTCACCGCCGCCGATCAGGTAGATGTCCCCGCTGGTGGGCACCGCCTGGTCGGAGCGGACGTCGATCCTGGTCACGTTGAGGTGGCGCTGGCGGGCCCGGCGCTCCACGACCAGGGCGTTGCCCCGGTCGCCGTAGGTGCTGAGCAGGTCGGGGTAGACCCAGACCACGCGCAGGCTGCTCTCACTCATCCTCGAAGGCCTTCCGTCGTGAAGTGGGCTGCTGGGCCGGGCATCAGCCGGCCACGACCTTCCGCAGCTGCTGGAAGGCGGTGTAGTTGGCGATCGCCTCGATCCGGCCGGGCGGGGCCATCCGGACGGCCTGCTCCAGCGAGTCCACCACGTGGAACTGCAGTCCGGCGACCTCCAGGCGGACGGCGAGGTCCAGCTTGCGCTGGCCCATCACGAAGACCGGGTGCCCGGCGAGGCGCTCGTAGTCGACGTCCCAGAGCCACGAGGTGTCGGTTCCGTCGGCGTCGAGCGCGTTGACGGAGAGGATCACCGGCGCCGGCGGGCCGTCGATCAGCGAGAAGGTCTCCAGCCAGCCGGCCGGGTTCTTGGCGAGCAGCAGCCTGATGTCCCGGCCCTGGTACTGGACCACGTCGTAACGGCCGGCCACGGCCGTCACCGACTGCATCCGCTCCAGCGCCACCTGCGGCGGGACGCCGAAGACGGCGGCCACGGCGGCGGAGCTGGTGGCGTTGGCCAGGTTGGCGCGGCCGGGCAGCTGGAGCTGGATCGGCCAGGCGCCGCGCTGCGGGTCGATCACGTGGGTGCCCTGGAGCGCCCAGTGCGGGTTGGGGCGCCGGAAGCCGCAGTCCTGGCAGAACCAGTCGTCGCCGGGGCGCTGCATCACGCCGCCGCAGGCGGGGCAGGACCAGGCGTCCTCCTTCCAGGCCTGTCCGGCGGCCACCCAGACCACCTTCTTGCAGGAGGAGGCGGCCCAGGTCACCAGCGGGTCGTCGGCGTTGGCGATGACCACGGCCTCGGTGTCCTGGAGGCCCTCGCGCCACTTCTCGGCCATCATCCGGGTCTCGGCGGCGCGGTCCAGCTGGTCGCGCGAGAGGTTGAGCAGGGCGATCGCCTTGGGGTGGGTGTCACGGGCCACTCCGGCCAGGTACTTCTCGTCCACCTCGATGACGCCGAAGCGGGCGTCCGTGCCGCCGGCCAGGGCGGAGGTGATGCCGGCCGGCATGTTGGCGCCCAGGGCGTTGGAGACCACCGGGCCGGCGGCGCGCAGCGCCTCGGCGATCAGCCGGGTGGTCGTGGTCTTGCCGTTGGTGGCACTGACCAGCACGACGTCCAGGTGGTCGGCGAGGGTGGCGAGCAGGTCGGGGTCGAGCCTCAGGGCGATCTTGCCGCCGATCACCGAGCCGCTGCCTCGGCCCGCCTTCTGGGACAGGGCGGCGGCCACCTTGCCGGCCGTGACCGCGATCTTGGCGCGGGCGGGCAGCGAGGCGTCGCGTGCGCCTGTGGGCTCCGATTCGGTGCCTGCCATGCTCAGTGGTTCCTCCTTGCTGCGGCACCGCCCGGGGCCGGATAACGGGCCGTCGGGCGGCGGGGACGGGGCCAGCCTACCGACTCCGCCGCCCGGCTCGACGCTCCGGACCCCGCGCCGCCTGCTGCGACGGCGCCGGCTGCCTCGTCGGCGCCGCTCTGACGCGGCGTCAGAACGGGCGGTGTACGGAGGGGCCTTGCCCTGCGGGGGACGCCTCGGCCGGGCCGGTCGGTTCCCCCGGTGCGCGCCTGAGACGGGCCCGCCGAGCCGCCCGGCGGGGCCGGTCCGGGCCGGGCGCGCGACGGTCCGGGCGGCGTGATCGCCGCCCGGACCGGTGTGCGTGCCGAGGCCCGCGGTGAGGATCCGGTGAAGACCGGACTACCTGCCCGGCCGGGTGGGCCAGGGCACGGGCAGCTCCTCGGCGGCCTCCGCCAGGTGCGCGGTGATCACCAGGGTGCCCTCCTCGACCTGGTAGTCCAGCGGCGCGGCCAGCTTGCGCATGGTGGCGATCAGCCCGGTGTTGGAGGAGTGGGTGACGGCGTAGACCGTCTCCACCCCGGCCTCCAGCGCCAGCGCGGCCATCCGCCGCATCAGGTCGAGCCCCAGCCCGCGCCGCTGCCAGTCGTCCTCGACCAGCACCGCGACCTCGGCGCTGCCGTCGTCCCACATCAGGTGCCCGAGGGCGACGATCCGCCCGTCGGGGGCCTCGACCGTGAGGGTCTGGCCGTGCCGGGCGTCCAGCAGGTGGTCCAGATAGCGGTCGGCGTCCCGGACCGGGCCGTGGTAGCGCCGGCGCAGGGTCTCCGGGGAGCAGCGCCCGTGCATCGCCAGCGCCGCCTCCCGGTCGCCCTCGTCCGCGCGCCGCACGGTCAGGTCCGCCCCGGCGGGCAGCCGCAGCCGGGCCCGGACGTCCGGCACCCGGGGGCCGAGCAGGGTGTCCAGCTCGACCAGGGCCTGGGCCCGGGCGAACTCGGTCGGGGTGAACGGCAGGTGCGGGCGGCTGAGCTCGATGAGGTCGCCGGAGGGCACCGGCAGCCGCATCAGGTGCCCGTCCACCCCGGCGCCGCCGCGCCGGGCCGCGCCCGGGTACTGCCGGATGGCGCACTGCCCGAACAGCCGGCGCAGCGCGATCGGCAGCTCGGCGGCGTCCAGCGCGGTGCGGGTCGCCAGTGCCAGGACGTGGGTGGGCACGTCCACCAGGTCGTGCGCGTCGGCCGGGTCGGTCCAGATGTCGTGCCCGCCGGCCGACGCCACCAGCGCGGCCAGGTCGGTCCGGGTGAGGGCGTGCGGCGCCCGGACGAAGAACTCGTCCACGGTGCCGTTCGGCAGCGGGTGGGACTGCATCGAGATGATGTTCACCTGCCGCTCGGCGAAGGCCGTGCAGACCCGGGCCAGACTGCCGGGGGAGTCCTGCACCGTGGTGCGGACCCGCCAGAGCGCGGTCTGCTCGAAGTCGGCCAGCGGCCCCTTCGGCCCCTCCGCCGCGTTCGGCGCGGGCGGGCCCGGCGGCGCCGACGCGTCCGGGGCCGGCGGGCCGTGCAGATGGTGCCGGTGTGACCACCAGGTGTGGAACAGCGCCGTGGCGAGCAGGGCCACCGCCGAGGCGGCGAGCACCACCGGGCCCTCCGGGCCGTGCACGACGAGCTTGGCCACCAGGTCGGCGGCGGTCACCGAGAGGAAGACCGCGGCCAGCTCCACGGTGTCGCGGCGCCAGCGGTGGGTTCTGGCGCCGCGCCGTTGGGCACGGGAGGGGGTCGGCGAGTGGTCGGTGGATTCGGTCGTCGTCAGAGGCTCCGTGTGCTCCATGCCATCAATCTGCCGCTCCGGTGTTTCGCGATCACGAATCCCCCGTGACCTGTCGGTAAATGTCTCCGGGCCTCGGTTACCGCTGCTCGCCGGCGAGCAGTTCGGCCGCGGCCGACTTCACCTCGGTGAGCAGCAGGGCGAGGTCCGCCTCGGTGGTCGCGGCGTTCAACAGGCAGGCGCGAAGCATCTCGTGGCCGTCGAGCCGGGCGCCGGTGACGAAGACCCGGCCGCGCCGCTGCACCGCGGTCGGCAGCTCCCGGTTGAGCGCGTCCAGCGCGGCGCCGTCCAGCCCGGCGGCGCGGTGACGGAACGCCACGATCGAGGTCTGCACCTCGGCCAGGAGCTCCAACTCGTCGTCCGCCTCGACGAGTTCCCCGAGGTGGCGGGCCAGCGCGGTGCACCGGGCGATGTCCCGGGCGATGCCGTCGCGGCCCCGGTGGGCGATGGTGGCCCAGACCTTGAGGGCGCGGAAGGGGCGGGTCTGCTCGGTGCCGTACTCGGAGAACCAGCCGAGCGCCCCGGCGGCCTCGTCGCGCAGGTAGGGCGGCACCAGGCTGAAGGTGGCGCGCAGCTCCTCGGTGTCGCGCACCAGCGCGCAGCCGCAGTCCACCGGGACGCCGAGCCACTTGTGCGGGTCGAGGGCGAGTGAGTCGGCCCGCTCCAGCCCGGCGTAGCGGTGGGCGATCAGCGGGTCCAGTACGCCGAAGGCCCCGTACGCGCCGTCCACGTGCAGCCAGAGGCGCTGCTCGGCGCAGACGTCGGCGATCGGCCCGAAGGCGTCCACGGCGCCGGTGCCGACCGTGCCGGCGGAGGTCACCACCAGGAACGGCAGCAGTCCGGCGGCCCGGTCCCGCTCGATCGCGGCCCGCAGGACGGCCGGGTCGAGCCGGCCGTCGGGGCCGGTGGCGACGGTGCGCAGGTGCCGGCTGCCCAGGCCGAGCAGCTCGGCGGCCTTGCGCACGCAGGAGTGCGTCTCGCCGGTGACGTAGCCGACCAGCGGCGGCATCCCGGCGAGGCCGTCCTCGCGGACGTCCCACCCGGCCGCGCGGGCGGCCCGGTCGCGGGCGGCGGCGAGGCAGACGATGGTCGCCATCGAGGTGCCCGAGGTGAGCAGCCCGCCGCCGGCCGGGTGGGGGAAGCCGACCAGCTCGGCGATCCAGCGGACCACGGCCCGCTCCAGGTGGACGTCGGCGTGGTCGCCGCCGGCCGAGCTGGGGTTCATGGCGGACGCGGCGAGGGTGGCGAGCACGCCGGCCGGCGCGGGGGCGGAGTTCACCCAGCCGAAGAACCGCGGGTTGCCGTTGCCCATCGGGTACGGCAGCACCTCCGCGTCGATGGCGGTGAGCAGCTCGGTGAGCGGCCGGCCGGCCGCGGGCAGCGGCGCGTCCAGCAGGGCCTGCCGGGCGCTGTCGTCCATCGGCTGCCAGACCGGGCGGGCGGGCAGGTCGGCGAGGTAGTCGCTGACCAGGTCGGCGGCGGCGTGCGCGGCGGCGCGGAAGTCCTCGGAGGTCACGGCGGGCTCCAGGTGGTACGGGGCCTGGTGGCGCGGCGTCCTCGGCGCACCCGGATCAGCCCGATCCTACGAAAGCGGGCCCGCGCCGTGCGGCGCGGGCCCGGCTCTGGGGGGAGGGGGTCAGTCCAGGGAGGCGGAGAGCCCGCTCGCCGAGCGGCAGTAGCCCTGCATCTCCTTGTTCGTGATCTTGGCGCAGAGCCGGCCGGCCGCGCCGCCGTCGGTGTAGTTGACCGTGTAGTAGCTGACCAGGCCCTCGGCGCAGGCCTTGCGCTGCCAGCCGTCGGCGGCGGTCGCGCACTGCTCGGCGGCCCAGTCCTCGCGGTCCAGGTTGTACTTCATGGTCCGCGAGCCGACGCCCCGGCTGCAGTCCACCGCGCCGCCGCTCGCCTTGCCGTTGAGGCACCACTTCAGCGCCTCGCCGTAGACCTCGGGGTGGTTCGGGTAGTCGTGCGAGGAGAGGAAGAAGGTCGGCGCGTAGAAGTAGCAGGCGGACTGGTAGAGGGCCGGCTGGTCCTTGCACGGGTAGAGCGGGTCCTGCGCGAGCTTGTCGGCGGGCAGGTTCGCCTTCGCCTTCTCGTCCTCCTCGTCCGGGCCGAAGAGCTGCATGAACAGGCCCTCCGAGCAGCGGATCCGGTTCTGGTCGGTGGTGAACTTGTTGCAGAGGTCGCGGGCCTTGGCCACGTCCTGCTTGGCGACGAACATCGTGCCGTGCCCGACGCCGTGGATGCAGGGGCCGGTGTTCTTGGGCGCGCAGAGCTTGAGCAGGTCCACCTCGGGCTGGGCGGAGGCGTTCAGCATCTCCTCGACCGCGCCGTGCAGGTAGCCGGCCGCGCAGGTCTCGTGGGGGAAGGAGATGACCTTCTGGAAGTCGGCGTTGTACCGCTTGACCGCCTCGTGCCCGAGCTCGTGCGCGATCGGGTGGCAGAACCGGACGGTGTACGGCAGCTGCTTGGTGATCCGGTCGAGGTCCGCCAGCGCCACCCCCGGGTCGCTCGCCTGCATCTCGGCCATCATCTTGTTGCGCAGCGTCGAGCGGGTCCAGACCGCCGGGTCACCGGTCGGGGTCGCCGTCGCGGCGCCGCCGACGGGGGGTGCGTTGGAGCCGGCCGCGGTGGCGGCGCCGGGGGCGGTCGCCGAGGTGCCCGTCGCGGGGGTCCAGTCGGTGACGGCCACCGACCCGAGGCCCAGCACTCCCAGCAGGAGGGCGGTGAGAATCGCGAAGACTCGCGGCTGCATGGCGGAGATCCCCCGGCGGATCGAGACGGACGGTTCGCTCCCCATCCTGACGCCACGGGGGCGGGAATCCGCGTTTTGGGCAGCCATTCGGGAGGTGTCGGCGACGCTATCGCACGTCGCACCCGGTCAACGAAGCGGGATGCCCGGCGGTCACCACCCGGACGGCGGGCACCCGGCACGCCGCCGTCCGGAGGTGACGGCGGCTCACAGTTCCAGGGAGACCTGGTACTCCGTCAGCCAGGCGTTGAGGTCCAGCGCCAGGTCGACGCCGAGCCGGACGGACTGCGGGTCGGTGTCCGGCGCGAGTGCGTCGGTGAGCGCCCGGCGGTCCAGCAGGCCGAGCACGGGGGCGCCCGGGTCGGCGGCGAGCTCGGCGAGTTCGGCGCGCAGCAGCGCCGGGTAGTGCGGGTCCTGGACGACGGGGTACGGGCTCTTCACCCGGTCGGCGATCTCGGCCGGCAGCAGGTCGCGGACGGCGGCCCGCAGCAGGCTCTTCTCCCGGCCGTCGAAGCTCTTCATCGCCCAGGGGGTGTTGAAGACGTACTGGACCAGCCGGTGGTCGCAGAACGGCACCCGGACCTCCAGGCCGTTGGCCATGCTCATCCGGTCCTTGCGGTCCAGCAGGACGCAGACGAAGCGGGTGAGGTTGAGGTAGGAGATCTCGCGCATGCGGCGTTCCACCGGGTCGGCGCCGGGCAGGTGGGGGACTTCGGTCAGCGCCTCGCGGTAGCGGGCCCGCCGGTACTCGGCCACGTCGAGCTTCTCGGCCAGCCCCCGGTCCAGCAGTTGGTCGCGCGGGCCGGCGCCGGTTCCGCCGAGCTGGGTGACCGCGTCCACCCACGGGAAGTCGTCGGCGGCGACCAGCTTCGGGTCGTGGTACCAGCGGTAGCCGCCGAACAGCTCGTCGGCGGACTCGCCGGACAGCGCCACGGTGGACTTCTCGCGCACGCCCAGGAAGAGCAGCAGCAGCGAGACGTCCATGTCGCCGAAGCCGCCGGGGGTGTCCCGGGCCCGCAGTACGGCGGAGCGCTGCGCCGGGTCGGTGAGCGCGGCGCTGTCCAGCTCGATGACGTGGTGGTCGGCGCCGACGTGCCCGGCCAGCATCCGCGCGTACGGGCCGTCCGGGGTGGACCGGACGGCGTCGGCCCGGAAGCTCTCGCTCTGGCCGGTGAAGTCGACCGCGAAGGAGCGCACCGGGCCGGCTCCGGCCGTCCGCAGCGCCCGGGCGGCGATGGCGGTGACGGCGCTGGAGTCGAGCCCGCCGGAGAGCAGCGAGCAGAGCGGGACGTCCGCCTCCAGCTGGCGGTGGACGATGTCCTCCAGCAGGGCGCGGACGGTGGCGACGGTGGTCTCCAGGTTGTGGGTGTGCTCGCGGGCCTCCAGCGCCCAGTACCGCCGGGTCGTGACGCCCTGGCTGCGCACCCGGACGACGTGGCCGGGCCGCACCTCGGCGATCCCCCGGTAGACGGTGCGGCCGGGGGTCCGGCTGACGGCGAGCATCTCGCGCAGTCCGTCCAGGTCGACCACCGCCCGGACGTCCGGGTGCGCCAGCAGGGCCTTGGCCTCGGAGCCGAAGACCACGCCGTGCGGCGTCCGGAAGTAGTGCAGCGGCTTGACGCCCATCCGGTCGCGGACCAGCAGCAGCTCCTGGCGGCGGGAGTCCCAGACGGCGAAGGCGAACATGCCGTTCAGCCGTTCGGCCAGGCCCTCGCCCCACTCCAGGTAGGCGTGCAGCACCACCTCGGTGTCGCTGCGGGTGCGGAACCGGTGGCCGGCCGCCTCCAGCTCGGCGCGCAGCTCGCGGTGGTTGTAGACCTCGCCGCTGTAGGTGAGGGCGGCCAGTACGCGGCCGTCGTGCTCGACGGTCATGGGCTGGGTCCCGCCCTCGATGTCGATCACGGCGAGGCGGCGGTGGCCGAGCGCGGCGTGCCGCTCCAGGTGGGCGCCGCCGGCGTCCGGGCCGCGGCAGAGCTGGGTCAGCGTCATCGCGTCCAGCACTGGACGCTGGGCGGTGAGGTCGCGCTCGAAGTCGACCCATCCGGTGATCCCGCACATCAGCAAGCCTCCGGTCTTCCGCTACGCATCTCCGATGCGTATGCGGAGTATCACGCTACGGGGCGTAGTGGTGCCGCTACAAGGGTGTGTCGGCCGGGTGGCGAGCCGGCGCCGGTGGGGGTGGCGCGCCGCCCCCCGAGGGCCGGACGGGGCTTCGGGCGCCCCGCGTGCTCCGAATGTCGCAAGGCCTGCCCGAAATCGGGCAGGATCTTTGATCTCGCGGCTCGGTCCGGCCTAGGCTCCCCATTCGTGTCCAGCTCACCCGGCTCCTCGCACCCTCACGAAGACCTGCTCGCCCACCTCACCCGGACCAGCCCGCTCGGGCCCCGCGAGGCGGCGCGGGTGGTGGCGGAGGTGCTGGCGTACTTCTCCGAGACGGCCGAGGAGTACGTCCGCCGCCGCCACGGCGAGCTGCAGGCACGCGGCCTGACCAACGAGAAGATCTTCGCCCGGCTGGCCGAGGAGCTGCCCGCCCGGCGCGTCGCGGCGCCCGGGCTCTCGGCCCGCCAGCTGCGCCGGATCGTCTACGGCTGACCGCCGTCGCCCCCTCGCCCTCCCCGTTCAAGGAGTCCACCCAGATGTGCGGAATCGTGGCCTACATCGGCCCCAAGGACGCGACCCCCTTCCTCCTGGAGGGCCTGGCCCGGCTGGAGTACCGCGGCTACGACTCGGCCGGCGTGGCCGTCACCGGCCGCACCGGCGGCCTCAAGCTCCGCAAGGTCAAGGGCCGGGTCGCCGACCTCGCCGCCGCCGTGCCGGCCCGGTTCAAGGGCACCACCGGCATCGGGCACACCCGCTGGGCGACCCACGGCGTGCCCAGCGACGCCAACGCCCACCCGCACCTGGACAACGCCGAGCGCATCGCCGTCGTCCACAACGGCATCATCGAGAACGCCGACGAGCTGCGGGCCAAGCTGACCGCCGACGGCGCGGTGTTCCGCTCCGAGACCGACACCGAGGTGCTCGCCCACCTGATCGCCGCGCACGCCGCCGAGGGCGCGGAGCTGGAGGACGCGGTGCGCGCCGCGCTCGGCAAGGTGGTCGGCACCTACGGCATCGCCGTGCTCGACGCGGAGCAGCCCGACCGGATCGTGGTCGCCCGCAACGGCAGCCCGATCGTGCTCGGCATCGGCGAGAAGGAGATGTTCGCCGCCTCCGACGTCTCCGCCCTCGTCCGCTACACCCGCCAGGTCGTCCACCTGGAGGACGGCGAGCTGGCCACCGTCCGCGCCGACGGCTTCCGCACCTTCACCGAGGACGCCCGCACCACCCACCGCCAGCCGTCCACCGTCGACTGGGAGATCGACTCCTACGACACCGGCGGCTACGAGCACTTCCTGCTCAAGGAGATCCACGAGCAGCCCGGCTCGGTGGAGCGCACCCTCAGCGGCCGCCTCGACGAGCGCTTCGCCACCGCCCACCTCGGCGGTCTCAACCTGGACGCCCGCGAGCTGCGCGAGATCCGCCGGGTCAAGATCCTCGGCTGCGGCTCCGCCTACTACGCCGGCGAGATGGGCGCCCAGCTGATCGAGGAGCTGTCCCGGATCCCCGCCCACAGCGAGCCGGCCTCGGAGTTCCGCTACCGCAACCCGGTGATCGAGGCGGACACCCTGTACGTGGCGGTCAGCCAGTCCGGCGAGACCTACGACACGCTCGCCGCCGTCCAGGAGATCAAGCGCAAGGGCGGGCGGGTGCTCGGCGTGGTCAATACCGTCGGCAGCGCCATCGCGCGCGAGTGCGACGGCGGCATCTACCTGCACGCCGGACCGGAGATCTCGGTCGCCTCCACCAAGGCCTTCACCTCGACGGTGGTCGCCTTCGCGCTGCTCGCCCTGCACTTCGGCCGCATCCACGACCTCTCGCCCGCCGACGGCCGCCGGATCGTGGCCGGGCTGAAGGCGCTGCCGGACCAGATCCGGGAGATCCTCGCGCAGGGCGAGGAGATCGCCGAGCTCGCGGCCGCGTACGCCGAGTCCGAGGGCATGATGTTCATCGGCCGGGTCCGCGGCTTCCCGGTGGCCCGCGAGGGTGCGCAGAAGCTCAAGGAGATCTCCTACGTCCACGCCGAGGCCTACCCCGCCAGCGAGCTGAAGCACGGCCCGCTCGCGCTGATCAGCCCCGAGCTGCCGACCGTCGCGCTGGTTCCGGACGACGAGCTGCTCGACAAGAACCTCACCACCCTCGGTGAGATCAAGGCCCGCTCCGGCCGCGTGCTGGCCGTCGCCCACCGCCGGCCCGAGGCCAAGCTCGCGGACCACTGCGTCCTGGTGCCCAAGAGCGAGCCGGAGCTGGACCCGCTGCTCCTCAACATCCCGCTCCAGCTGCTGGCCTACTACGCCGCGGTGGCCCTGAAGCGCGACGTCGACAAGCCGCGCAACCTGGCGAAGAGCGTGACGGTCGAGTAGCGGCCGCCCGGCCGCACGGAACCGGCCGCCCGGGTGCGTCGCGCGCCCCGGCGGCCCCGCCGGTACCGGAGATTATTGTCTATGGCAAACATCTCGGCCAACATTCGAAAGAAGCTTTATTATGTCAACAAACAAGACCTT
>NZ_JBHWUI010000210.1:0-12472 GCF_042737525.1 Kitasatospora sp. NPDC059973
GGTCCGGCCCGATCGGGCCGGACCGGGGGCGGTCGGCATGTTAGGGCCGCGGTCGGCCGGGTAGACGAGGCCCAGCGAGGGGAGGGCGCACCGGGGGCCGAACGGACCGAAGGGACTCCCGACATGCTGCTGCTCGGACTTCTGCTGATGGCCGCCGCCGGCGCGTTCACCGGCCTGCTGATCGCGGACAACCTCGACGGCGGGCCCGACTACCAGGTCTCCGTCCTCGGCTCCGACCTGGTGACGCTCAACAGCCTGGCGATCTTCCTCGCCGGGGTGGCGCTCGCCCTGCTCTTCTGCCTCGGACTGGCCCTGATCGCCCTCGCCCGGCGGACCCGCCCGGCGCGGCTCGGCGCCCACCGCAGGGGCCGCCCGGAGGGCTACCCCGCTCCGGTCGAACCCGTCCCGTCGCGGCCGGTCGCGCCCGCGACGCCCGTCCAGCGCGACGACCCCCGCCGACCGGCCGACCCGGCCGGCCGACCCGAGCCCCAGACCTACGCGCTCGACCCGCAGGCCCTCCCACCGGAGCAGCAGGCCTACCCGCCCGAGCCGCAGACCTACGCGCGCGACCCGCGAGCCGTCGCGCCCGAACAGCCGCAGGAGGAGGAGCGGACCGCCGAGCCCGGACGGGGCGGCCGGATCCGGCACCTCTTCGGCCACTGACCGCGTCGTGGTGATCCACGGCAGGCCACGATCCGCAGGTTAGCCGGCCCGCATCGCGGGCACCCGCACCGGCGGACATGAACGGCTACGCGAGGAGACAGACGCGATGGAGCGGCGGGACCAGGTGGCGTTGGCCGGAGTCGACGGCGGCACCGGCGGTACGGGCAGCCACGGTCGCGAACTGGTGGCTCTGGTGCGACGGCTCGGGCTGGGGCTGCGCAGCCGGGGCTGGGAGATGGTGCGCGGGGTACGCCCGCGCACGGTGCTGGGCCTGGGACTGGCCTCGCTCGCCCTGCTGGCGGTCGGGTTGCTGCCCGCACCGGCGACGCTCTTCTGGGCGTTCACCGGCGGCTGGGCGCTGATCCTCGCGGCGTCCTTCGCCGTGCTGCGCCTGTGCGCCGAGGGCCACCGGAGCGGACGGTGAACGCCCTGCCGCGGTCCCGCGGCCCGCTCTCCGAGGCGGTGCTCGACCTCGTCACCGCCGGGCCGCCCGCTGCGGGGCGGCTCCTGACCGAACCGGGCCCGCTCACCGACCCGTGGGGCGAGGACCACCAGCTCGCCCTCCACCTCTGCTACGAACTCCACGACCGGGGCCTGCCGGGCGTCGACCCCGAGTGGGAGTGGGATCCCGGCCTGCTCGCCCTCCGCCGCGACCTGGAGCGGGCCTTCCTGGCGGCCGTGCGCGCCGAGGCGGAGCCCGTACGGCCGCTGCCGGAGGCGCTGGAGAGCCTGCTGACCGAGCCGCCGGACGGCTCCGGGCCCTCGCACTTCCTGCTCGCCGAGGGCGAGCGCTGGCAGGCCCGTGAGTACCTGGTGCACCGCTCGGTCTACCACCTCAAGGAGGCCGACCCGCAGCTGTGGCTGGTGCCCCGGGTGCACGGTCCGGCGCAGGCGGTCCTGATGGCGATCGCCTACGACGAGTACGGCGCCGGGCGCCCGGACCGCGCGCACGCGCTGCTGTTCGCGCGGATGATGGCCGACCTGGGCCTCGACCCCGAGTACGGCCACTACATCGACCTGGTCCCCGCGCCCGCGCTGGCCGTGGTCAACCTGATGATGCTCTTCGGCCTGCACCGGGCGCTGCGCGGCGCGGGGGTCGGCCACTTCGCGGCCCTGGAGGTCACCTCCTCGCCCGGCTCGGCCCGGCTCGCCACCGCGCTGGAGCGGCTCGGCGCGGGGCCGGACGGCACGCTCTTCTACCGGGAGCACATCGAGGCGGACGCCGTCCACGAGCAACTGGTGCGCCGTGGCGTGGTCGAGGAACTGGTCTCCGCCGAGCCCGGGCTGGCGGCCGACATCGCCTTCGGGGTGGCCGCCGCCGGGGCGGTCGACGACCGGTTCGCCGCCCATCTGCTCGACCACTGGCGGGCCGGCCGCAGCTCGCTGCGCTCGCCCCTGCCCGACTCACCCCTGCCCGGCGGTGTCGGCGCGGCCCCCTCCCGCGGCTGAGCCCTCCCCGAGCGAGCCCTCTCCGGCGGCGCGCTCCCCGGCCGGGACCGAGTCCGGCCGGGGAGCGCGCCGCCGTCGGTGGCTGGTGTC
The DNA here is from genome assembly GCF_042737525.1 of Kitasatospora sp. NPDC059973. Lineage (NCBI taxonomy): Bacteria > Bacillati > Actinomycetota > Actinomycetes > Kitasatosporales > Streptomycetaceae > Kitasatospora > Kitasatospora sp. NPDC059973. The sequence continues at coordinate 2,203 of NZ_JBHWUI010000210.1, forward strand.
GCAGAACGGGTAGCGGCGGCTCCGCCGGCAGGCGCAGAGCGCCACCACCGGCCGCTCCGAGCGCCGCACGGTGCCGTCCGGCAGTGTGACCTCGACGGGGCCCTCGACCAGCAGCGGCCCGCCCGCGACGATCGTCACCCGGGTGAAGTCGGCCGCGCGCGGCTCACCGCTCCCGGACACCGCGCACCACCGCCAGGTCCTCCGCGCGTTCGCCGGGCGCGATCAGCCCCAGCCGTTCGAACAGGCCGGCGCGCGCCGTCATCACCGGGCCGAACGCCTGGCGCCGCCGCGCGGCCACCGAGGCCCGCAGCCCGGACCGCCGCAGCGCGGTCAGCGTCGCCGGGACGTCCGCCAGGGAGGACTGCACGATCAGGAGCACCCCGCCGGGAGCGAGCAGGCGGGGCGCCTCCCGGCAGATCCGGTCCAGCACCAGTCGCCCGTCCCGCCCCGCGTCCCAGGCCAGGGCCGGCCCGCGCCCCGGAGCGTCCGCAGCGTCGTCGACCGGCACGTACGGCGGATTGGCGGTGATGAGGTCGAACCGTTGCCCGGCGACCGGACGCAGCAGGTCCCCGCGGCGCAGCCGGACGCGACGCCGGTGCAGCCGGGTGTTCAGCCAGGCGGCCGCGACGGCGCGGCCCGACAGGTCCACGGCGGTGACCCGGGCGCCGGACCCGGCGGCGGCCAGTGCCACCGCCCCCGTGCCGGTCCCGACGTCGAGTACCCGGCTGGTGGGGCCCAGCGGCTCGCGGCGCAGGCTGGAGATGAGCAGTTCGGTGTCGCCCTGGGGCGGATAGACGCCCGGCGGTCTGATCAACAGCATGCCGGGCGGCTGCCCGGATCAGCGCCGCCCACACCTCGCCGGCCCGCTCGGCCTACCGTGGCCCCTCGTCCTCCGGGGGCGCCGCCTCCTCCTTCTCCTCGGGCCAGGTGCTGGTGTCACGCGGGGTGACGTAGGGCTCCCGGTCCTTGGGGAAGCCACCGGCGATGGCCCGCTGGCGGGAGAGCTCGGCATCGAACTCCAGGCCGAGCAGGATCGCGAGATTGGACAGCCAGAGCCAGACCAGGAAGACGATCACGCCCGCGAGCGTGCCGTACGTCCGGTTGTAGGACGAGAAGTTGGCGACGTACACGGCGAAGCCCGCCGAGGCGGCCAGCCAGATCAGCACCGACAGGACGCTGCCGGGGGTGACCCAGCGGAAGCCGCGGCCGCGGACGTTGGGCGCGGCCCAGTACAGGACCGCGATCATCAGGATCACCAGCACCACCAGGACGGGCCACTTGGCGTAGGACCACACCCGTAGCGCGGTGCTGCCCAGCCCGAGCGCGCGGCCGACCCGGTCCGCGATCGGCCCGGTGAAGACCACGATGACCGCGCTCGCGGCGAGCAGCACCATGAGGAGGAGGGTCAGCCCCAGCCGCAGCGGCGTGACCTTCCAGATCGGGCGGCCCTCGGCGATGTCGTAGACGGCGTTGGCGGCGCGGATGAAGGCGCCGACGTACCCGGAGGCCGCCCAGAGCGCGGCCACCAGGCCCAGCACGGCGAGGACCGAGCTCGGGCCGCTGTTGTCCCTGAGCTGGTCGACGGCGTTGCGCAGGATGTCCCGGGCCGGGCCCGGTGCGAGGTGCTGGAGGTTGTCGAGGATCGCGTCGGTCGCGGAGCGGCCGATCACCCCCAGCATCGCCACCAGGACGAGCAGGGCGGGGAAGATCGCCAGCACCCCGTAGTAGGTGAGCGCCGCCGCCCGGTCGGGGAGCTCGTCCGCGAGGAACTCCCCGCCGGTGCGGCGCACGACGGCCCGCCACGAGCGGCGGGGCAGATCGGACGGGCTCCGCGGGGCGGCGGGGGCGCTGTCCGGTCCGGCCGGCTCGGGGCCGGTGTCCGGTCCGGAACGGCCGGTCGGCCCGGGCGGGGGAGGGGTCTCGGGGCCGTCGGACGGGTGGGTGGGCTCGGGCGCGGGTTCCATGCGGCGCGCCTGCCCCAGACCGGCTCCCTCAACCGCTGCGGCCGCCTCAACCGCCGCGGCCGCCCGCCGGTGCCGGCGGCCGCGGCGCGTGCGGGAAGCCCTGCTCCCGGACAGGTTCCCTCCCGGCCGGGCGGCATGGCCCGCCCCTGCCTGGGCAGGTTCTCTGAGCACGGCAGGTGGCCGGCTCCACGAGCCGGCGATCGTGCGTGGGCCCCGTCCTGCCTCGGGCCCCGTCTCCGGACCGACTCCGACCGGCCTGCTTCGTATGGGCCCTCCTCCTGCTGGCCCTCCCCCTGTTCCTACTGGCCCTCTTTGCGACTGGAGAGACCGATGGCGATGACCGGCTCCGCCCCCGGGGACTCCCCGCTCACCTTCGGTGTCGAGGAGGAATTCCTGCTGGCCGACACCCGCAGCCGGGCCGCCGCGCCCCGGGCGGCCGAGGTCATCGCCGACGTGCGGCCGGTCCTGGGCCAGCGCGTGCAGGGTGAGTTCTTCGCGAGCCAGCTGGAGATCCGTACCGACCCGGCGTCGACCTCCGCCGACCTCCGCGCGCAACTGGCGGCCGGCCGGCAAGCGGTGGCGGCCGCCGCGGCCCGGCACGACTGCCTGCTGGTGGCGTCGGCCACGGCGCTGCTCACCCGCCACCCGCTGCCGATCACCGACGCCCCCCGGTACCGGGAGATCGCCCGGCACGTCGGCCCGCTCGCGACCGGCGCCGGCGGGGGCGAGCTGAGCGGCCTCCACGTGCACCTCGGCACCTTCGACCGGGCCGAGGCGCTCCGGCTGAGCCACCGCCTGCGCCCGTGGCTGCCGGTGCTCCAGGCGCTCATGGTCAACTCCCCCTTCGCCGACGGCCGGGACCGCAACTGCGCCAGCTGGCGCGCCCTGCAGTACGGGCAGTGGCCCACCGTCGGCCCCGCGCCGGTGCTCGACGAGCGGGGCTACGACGCGCTGGCCGACCGGCTGGTCACCGACGGCACCGTCCTGGACCGGCGGATGATCTACTGGTACGCGCGCCCGTCGGAGCACCTGCCGACCCTGGAGATCCGGGTCGCCGACGTCAACGCCGACCTCGACGCCACCCTGTTGTTCGCCGTGCTGCTGCGCGGCCTCGCGAGCTCGCTGCTGTACGAGGCCGAGCGGGACGCCCCGGCACCGGACGTCACCGACGCCCAACTGGCCGCGGCCCACCGGCAGGCCGCCCTGCACGGCCTGCGGGGGACGGGCGTCGACCCGTCCGGAACGTCCCGCCCGATGATCCAGCTGCTCCACCTGCTGCTGCGGCGCAGCACCCCCGGCCTGGAGGCCCACGGTGACCTCGCCGAGGCCCGCGCACTCCTCGGCGCCGTCCTCGCCACCGGTACCGGAGCCGAACGGCAGCGCGTCTTCCACCGCCGCCACGGCTCGCTCCACCACGTGGTGGACGGCCTCGCCGCCCTGACCGCCCGCGCCTGAGGGGCCCGGCCCCGCAGGCCCGGAGAGCCTCGGGGAAGCCCCGCCGGGGCGTCCTCCAGCCTGCTTCCGGGCGTCTGGCAGGACGTCGGCGTCGGCGGTAGGTTCTCCACGGTGACCTTGATGGAGACAGAGGGCCTGACGTCCATGACGGACGGGGCGCGGATCCGCTGGACAGTGCTGGGCGACACGACTCGGACGCCGCCCGTGGTCATGCTCCACGGGGGCCCGGGCCTTCCGGACTACCTGGGCGATGTCGCCCGCATGATCGCGGATCTCGCACCCGTGTACCGCTACGACCAGCGCGGCACACGCGGGTCGCCCTGGCAGGGCCGCCACACCCTGTCCCGGCATGTGGACGATCTCGCCGAGCTGCTGGTGCGGTGGGGCGCCGCCGAGGCCCTGCTGATCGGGCACTCCTACGGCACCGATCTGGCCAGCCGGTTCTGCCTGGCACACCCTGACCGGGTGGCCGCCATGGTGCTGATGTGCGGCCCGTTCGTCGGCGACTGGCGGACGGGGGACCGGGCGGAACGCGACCGCCGCATGTCCGCGGCGCGGCAGGAGCGCCTCCGGGCACTGGAACGCAGGTCCGACCGCACGGAGAGTCAGGAAGTCGAACTGCTCACCCTGTCGTGGTTCACCGACCACGCCGACCCGGAACGGGGGTGGGACTGGGCCGCGCAGGGTGCTCGGCAGCGCCGCCCCGTCAACTGGGCCATGAACAGCGAACTCGGCACGGAAGGACGTGCGGACCCGCTCGACGCACGCCTGGACGAGCTGCGCGCATGCCTGCCGACGCGAGTGGAGCTCCTCGGCGGAGCCCGCGACCCCAGGCCCCTGTCGGCCCTGGAATCGCTCGCGCTCCGGTGGAACGTGCCGTTGAGGCGGATCGACGACGCCGGCCACGAACCGTGGCTGGAGCAGCCCGACACCGTGCGCGACCACCTTCGGGCCTTCGTGCGAGGCGCGGTAGGCCCGTAGCTCGACGCCTCGGCCCGTGCTTCAAGGTCCGGCCTCGACCGCCGGTCCGACACCACGAGCGAACGCGACCAGGCCGGACCGGGGGACAGGCCCGGGTGGCCGGTCAGTGCCGGAGCTTGTGCCAGGTGCGGCGGGCGGTGGCGAGTTGCTCTCCGGTCCCGGCGCGTTGGAGGGCGTACAGGAGGCCGTAGCCGAAGGTGCGCTCGCCGGCGTCGCCCGCGGCGGCCGCCACCGGGAGGAGGGCCTGTTCGGCGACGACGCCGTCCTGATGGGCGCCGAGGGCCTTCTGGATCCGCTTCATGCGCTTGCCGAAGCGTCGGCCGGCCGTACCGGCCAGCGGCGACAGGCTCTCCGCGGTGTAGCGGGCGCGCTTGGCGGCCTTGCGGGCGCGGTGCAGCGCCTGGTCACGGTCGGTACCGGCGGGCAGGTCCAGCGCGCTGCGCAGCCGTCGCCCGGTACGCCGCTGCTCGCGCTTCAGCGCGCGGCGGGCCTGCCCGGCGCCCCGCTCGGCGCGTGCCCGCAGGGGCGGCGCCGCGGCGAATTCGTCGAGGGCGTCGAGCAGCGCGTAGTACCGGCGCCCGTCCATCGTGTGGACGGCGGCGCGGTGGGCGCGGGCGTAGCGGTGGTCGAACCAGGCGGAGATCCGCTCGGCGACCTCCCCGGGCCGGGCCACCGGCGGCAGGTCCCCCGCCTGGGTGCCGAGCCGTTCGCCGAGGACTTCGGCGTCCCGGGCCTTCCCCAGCACCTTCCCGAGCCAGCGCAGTTCCTCGGCGAGGTGGTCGGTGGTGGCGCGGTCCAGCAGGCGGCGGTGCGCGGTGAGCGCGCTGCGCAGCCGGCGGACGCTCACCCGCATCCGGTGCACCGAGTCGGGCCGGTCCAGGCGGACGGCCGGGTCGAGGTCGTGGAGCATCGCCGTCTGCTCCCGCAGGTAGGCGGTGAGGGCGGCGCCGACCGAACCGGCGGGCGGCGCGGCGGGCCGCCGGTCCGGCGGCAGGCGGTCGGCCAGCAGCCGGCCGAGCTTCGACGGCGCGGCCGTCCGGCGGAGCCCCTCCTCGCGCAGTCGGCGATCGACCGCGTCGAGGAGGTCGGGCCCGCCGTCGACCAGTTCCACCTCGGTCTCGGTCCAGGTGACGAGTTCGGTGCGCGGCCCGGACCCGTCGGTCCCGGCCGCCGGCTGCGGGGGGTTGCTCTCGTCGAGGTCCTGGCCCTCGTCGAGAGTCTGACCCCCGTCGAGGAGCCGGCCCGGGTCGAGGATCTGGGCGGACACCTCGTCCTGGGCCAGTTCGGCCAGGGTGCGGTGGTCGGCGTCGAGCAGCAGGGTCCGGTCCCGGCGGGTGCGCAGGTGGGCGACCGGCGCCAGCCGGCTGCCCCGGGCGGCGCCGCGGGTGCGGGTCACCAGCTCGTCCGGCGGCCGGCGGGCCGTCCCCGCTTCGAGCGGAAGCCGCAGCTCGGTGCGGTGCCCGTCGGGGTGCGGGAGCTTGAGGTGCCAGCCCGCGTCGTGCCCGCCGGTCCGCCTGCGCACGGTGATGCCGCCGCGCAGGAGCCGCAGGTCGGGCGTGTCGTAGTAGACCGCGTCCAGGATCTCCGCGGTGCCGTCTGCGATCTCGGCCACGCCCGGCAGCCCGTCGGGGGCCAGCGCCCGGCTCGGGGCTCCGTCGTAGCTCTGTTCGGTCTCCTCGTGGACAGTCGCCATGGAGGTCGCCTGCCCGGATCGGGCGCCCTCAATCGCGCGCCCCTGGCGGGTCCGGAGGCCCTGTCCGGACCCGCCGGATGCGGACCCGCCGCGGCCCGCCGCGAGCCCGGGCGCCCGAGTGGTGGCGGCCTGCCGAAACCGGCGGTGCGCGGCGGCCCGCCGGTGCTAGCGTCGCGCCATGTCCAAGGCTGAGATCGACACGCTGACCGCCGAGTTCTTCGGGTCCTTCGACAACCGGGAGGGCCGGGTCGCCGATGTCGCCCGGGTCCGCCGGCTGATGATCCCGGGCGGCGTGATCGTCCTGACCGGTCCGGCGTTCACGGTGTACACCGTGGAGGAGTTCGTCGAGCCCCGCGAGCGGCTGCTGACCGAGGGCCGGCTGGTCGAGTTCTCCGAGTGGGAGGTCTCCGAACACACCGAGATAGCGGGCGACATCGCGTCACGGTTCGGCGAGTACCGCAAGTCCGGGATCCTGGACGGCGAGCCCTTCGAGGGAGGCGGCACCAAGACCATCCAGTTCGTCCGGACCCCGGAGGGCTGGCGGATCGCGGCGTTCTCCTGGTTCGACGCGGTCTGAGCGCGGTGGTGGTCTGAGCGCGGTGGTGCTCTGAGCAAGGGGACGGCCCGCGCGCGGGGGCGGCCGGGCCGGGACGGCCGTGGTACCGCCCGAGGGCGTCAGGAGACCGCCTTGAGCCGGCGTCCGGACCGGGCCTTGCCGACGGCCTCCTGCAACTCCTCACGGTTCATCGTGGAGCGGTGGGGGATGTCCAGCTCGGCGGCCAGCTTGTAGAGCCCGGCCTTGGTGAGCTCGGAGAGCTCCGACGCCTCGGCCGCGCCGGCGCGCTTCGAGGTGGAGCCGCCGGAGGCGGTGCTCTTCTTTCCACCGGTCTTCTTTCCACCGGTCTTCGCGGGAGCCCGGTCCTTGCCGGAGGACGCGGTGCTCCGGGGGGACTTCTTCGCCGCCTCCGCGGAGTCGCCCTTGCCGGCGCTTTCGAGGCTGCGGCGCAGGGCGTCCATGAGGTCGATGACGTTGGTGGCCTCGGGGGCCGGGCCGCCGGACACGGCGATCTCGCGGCCGGCGAGCTTGTCCTCGATGAGCTGTTTGACCTGGTCCTCGTAGGTGTCGTGCCACTCGCCCGGGTCCCAGTCGACGGCGAGCATGCCGATGAGCTGCTCGGCGGTCTTGATCTCCTGGGTGGACAGCTCGACCTTCTCGGGGAGGTCGTCGATCTCCCGGCGCGGATCGCGGACCTCGTCGGCGAAGTGCATGGTGTGCAGTTCCAGCAGGCCGTTCTCGGAGCGGATGGCGGTCAGGTACTCCTTGCCGCGCATCGCGAACATCGCCAGTCCGACCTTGCCCGCGTGGTCGAGGGACTCCACGAGGAGGGCGTAGACCTTCTGGTACTCCTTGCCCTTGGGGCCGAGGTAGTAGGTCTTGTCGAAGAAGATCGGGTCCACCTCGGCGAGGTCGACGAAGCCGGCGATGTCGATGGTGCGCGAGCGGCCGGGGGACATCTGCTCCAGCTCGTCCGGCTCCACGACGACGTACTCGCCCTCGGCGACCGGGTAGCCCTTCACGATCTCGCCGAAGTCGACCTCCTTGCCGGTGCGCTCGTTGACCCGCTTGTTGCGGACGCGGTCCGAGGTGCCGCGCTGCAGCTGGTGGAAGCGCACGTCGTGGGACTGCGTCGCGGTGTACAGGGAGACGGGCACGGTGACCAGGCCGAAGGTCAGGACTCCGGTCCACACGGGTCGGGCCATGGCGGCTGTCCTCTCTCGCCCCCGTCGGCGGCCCGCCGGCGTCCGCGCCGGACCGCTGCTCCGCGTGCGGTGACGGGCCTGCGGGCGCCGCCGCCCACTGGGCCCCGCTCGGAGGCACGACGACGCCCTACCTGGTGTGTGGACAGCCGCTCACCTGCTCAAACCCCGACGGGACAGGTATGACGGGCCGTGTTCGATCCCGCTGCCCAGCGTGCTCACTCCTCGTCGGGCACGATGTGCATGGCCGCCTCCTCGGCGCCCGCGGCGCCGCCGTCGATGCCGACGTCGGAGGCGAACATGCCCTTGGTGGTGTGCGCGTGAGCCCCCTCGTCCGGTGCGACGAGCCGTCCGGCCCGACGGTCGCCGGCCTCGGCGTCCAGCAGCTCGCCCTCCCCGCCCGGCAGGTCGCCGATGCCGTCGCCCTCGCCGTCTGCGACCTCGGGCAGCTCCCGGGCCAGCCGGGCGTCCAGGCTCTCGCCCTCGCGCTGTTCCGCCGGGGTGGTTCCCGCGCCGGTCACGCCGAGCGGCTTCTCCGGCGGTGAGTACCCCTCGTCGAGGATGTCGTCGTACGTGCGCTCGTCCAGTGCGTCCTGGAGGTCGAGCGGCGTCGCGTCCTCCTGCTCGTCGTCGCCGCCGACGGGCTGGTAGACGTCGTCACCCCTGCTGTGGTCAACCATGAACAACTCCTGACTCCTGTGGTCCGGGGCTGGGAACCGGACGCGCCGGCTGCCCGGGGCGCCCACCCCCTGGTGCGAAGTGGGGCGCGCGCCCCGGTCTGAGCCCCTGTCAGGGCGCCTGGGTGTCCGCCGCCGGCGGCTCGGGCTCCTCGTCGTCGCCGTCCTCCGCCTTGGCGCGGACGTCCGCCGGGGTGGGGGCCACGATCGAGCGCTCCTCGGCGGACCGCTCGCGGGTCTCCTCGTCCGGCTCCTCGGTGTCGTCGGGTGTGGTCATGGCCGCGGTCCTCTCTTCGGTGTGTCCGACAGCAGTACCAAGCGCTTGCCCGGAGTGCCTGCTCCCACGCCGGGTGTGATCCCGCGCAAGCGAGCTAGATGGTCAAGGTGTTGTTAGAAGCTATCACTAACACTATTGACCCTCAGGGTCGTTCTGCGTTACAACTTCTAACGAACACGTGAGCATCTATCTATCTCAGCCTGGCATGCGTGGTGCCGCCGTGCACTCCGCCGATCCAAGGAGACCCTCATGGCCGCCACGGTCCAGTCGCTGCACGCCCGCGAAGACCGGCACGAAGACCGGCGCGAAGACCGGCACGAAGGTCGGCGTGGAGACCGGCGTGGAGACCGGCCCGTCCCGAGGTCGGTGACGGTCGCCGCCTGGGCGGTCCCCGTGCTGGTGGTGGGCCAGTTCGCGCTGCTCGCCGTCCTCCCGGTGGTGCTCGCCCTCGTCGGCGCCCTCCGGTCCGTCCGTGACCGGGCGGTGCGGCGGGCGGTGGTCCTGCTCGCCGCCGCGTACGCCGCCCCACTGGTGGTGTGGCTGGTCCGGCCCGACGGGGCGCGGAGCCTGTCCAAGGACATGCACCCCGGGTTCGCCGGGCTGATCGTGGCGGCGTCCGCCGTCCTCCTCGCCACCCTGCACCGGGCCCGGAGGCAGCGCCGCCCCGGCCGGTGACGCGCTCCACCGAACACCGCCCGCCGCGCCGGGCCGGTGCCCGCCGCGAAGCCGATGGGCCATGTCCGCCTTACGACCGATCAAGGGAAACCCCATGTCCGGCATTCGCAGCACCGGCCTCCGTGCCGCCCTGTGCACCGTCCCGCTCGTCGTCGGCCTGCTCGGCGCGGCCGCCCTGCCCGCCGGGGCCGCCACCGGGCCCGGCTCCCGGCCCGGTGCGTCCCTGACCTGCGGCGGGAAGGGCGTCGACCCCGGCGCACTCGTCCGCCACCGGACCGAGACCATGATCCACGCGCCGCTGGGCGTCGTCTGGAAGCTGCAGACCGACGTGGAGCGCTGGCCGGCCTGGCAACCCCCCGTCACGACGGCGGACCGCCTCGACGACGGCCCGCTCCGCAGGGGTTCGGCGTTCCGGTGGACGACGCCGGTCCCCCCGAACCCCTCGACCCCCGCCACCAGCCTGGTGATCACCTCGACCGTCGAGCAGCTCAAGCGCGACTCCTGCATCCGCTGGACCGGCCCCGCGATCGGTGCGGGCCTGCACATCGACGGTGTCCACGTGTGGAACTTCGTCAAGGTCAGGGGCGGTGTCCTGCTGCGCACCGAGGAGACCCACACCGGGCCCCAGGTCGATGCGAACGTGCCCGCCGCGACGGAGATCCTCGCGCAGGGCCTCGAATCCTGGCTGCGCGACCTGAAGGGCGCCGCCGAGGCCCGGGCGCACGGCCTGTCGTCCTGAGCGGCCGTACGAGCTCGGCCGCACTGAGCCTGCCGGCGAACCGCCGTCCCG
>NZ_JBHWUI010000211.1:0-12343 GCF_042737525.1 Kitasatospora sp. NPDC059973
CTGCCCCCCGGCCCCGGCGTCGCCGCCGAGCGGCGGTCGGCCAGCCGGGCGGAACGCCGGGCCAGCGCGCGGGCGGCGTGCGCGTCCAGGTGGGCGGAGGCCCGGGCGGCCATCCGCTCGGCGACTCGGTGAGCGGCGGGGTGGCCGGCCGGCACCTTGTCGGGGGCGCCCGCGATCAGGTCGAAAAGCCAGGTACGGGCGATGTCCGCACGCCGGTGCAGTCGTCGCTCACGCCGGAGCGCGCGGGCCCGGCGCCGCGGACGGGTCGCGTAGCGCCAGCGCGCCCACGGGCTGCTCGGGCGGGCCAACCGGATGGCACCGATCCAGGACAGGCCGGGCACCAGGATGCCGAGCAGTCCGGTCCACATCTTGCCCTTGAGCAGGGTGATGACCGAGACCAGGGCGTTCACCGAGATCACCGTGACCAGTCCCCACCTCGTCTCCTGACTGGGTACCACGCCGAGCGGCACGTACCCGACGAGCAGCAGTGAGGTGCAGAGGATGCCGAAGATCACCGCGTCCACCGACTTGCGGCCCTGCTCGCTCCAGTAGACGTCGTCCAGGTGCAGGATCAGCGCGAATTCGTCCAGCACCAGGCCGCAGCCGATGCCGAAGAGCAGTCCGAACACATCGATCCACGGGTGGCCGCCGTAGGTCGCGAACACCCCGATGCCGCCGGTCAGCAGGAAGCCGAGACCGAAGACCATGTGGTGGATGTGCAGGCCGCCGGGGGTCACATTGCCGGGCCACCAGCGGACCTTGGCCCGGATCATCCGGACGCTGAACCGGATCAGAACGAAGGAGGTGATGAATCCGACCAACAGCAGGAACAGCGGTTGCTTGTGCGCGGCGACGATGTGCTCGCGGTAGCCGTCCAGCAGTGTGGTCATGCGTCTTACCTTCGTTCCTGGTCCTGCGTACGTCCTGCCACGACATGACCCGGGGGCCAACACCGGCCCAACGAGCCCACCACCCCCACCGACGCGGCGCCGGAGACCCGGGGGCCGGAATCCCGGGGGCCGGCGACCGGAGACCCGGGGGCCGGAGCCCGGAGGCCGCAGCCCGGGGGCCGCAGCCCGGAGGCCGGGGTGCGCGTCGGTGCGGGTGGTCAGAAGCCGCGGGTGCGCTTGGCCGCCCGGCGGGGGGCGGCGAGGTACGGTTCCGGCCGCTCGGCGCCGGCCGGGAGCTTCATGAAGAGCCGGGCGATCTCACCCCCGAGGTTCACCCCGATCGCCAGCGCCAGGGCGATCGCGGCGGCCCGGGTGATCTGCACCAGACCGGCGCTGGCGTGCCCCTGGGTGAACGAGAGCATCCCGAGGTAGAGCGCCGAACCGGGCATCAGCGGGCCGATCGCGGCGGTCACGTAGGGCAGCGCCGAGCCGTTGCGGTAACGGGCCATCAGCTGGCCGAAGAGGCCGACCAGGCCCGCCGCCACTCCGGTGGCGGCGATCGGGGAGACCCCGGCGTTGTAGACCAGCACGCCGTAGCTGGCCCAGCCGATGCCGCTGTTCAGGGTGACCAGTGCGAGCGAGCGGCGGTCGGTCTGCAGCAGCATCGCGAAGGCCAGCGTGAGCACCAGGGCGGCGATCATCTGGACCGGTGGGTAGTTCACCCCGGCCAGGCTCTCGTCCGGTTTGAGCTGGGGGTCGAAGCCGACCCCCAGGTAGAGGATCAGCATCACGCCGATGACGATGCCCGACACCAGGTAGATCACTTCGAGCAGCCGGGCGGCGGCGGTGATGTAGAAACCGGTCAGGCCGTCCTGGACGGCGGCCACCAGGGCGCGGCCGGGCAGCAGGGCGAACAGCCCGCCGGTGATCACCACCGAACCGCGCAGGCCCAAGGTGTTGAACGAGAGGATGATGCCGGAGGCCGCGGCCGGCATCGCGGCCAGCACGAACTGGTAGAACTCCGGCAGCCCGCGCCGGGCGATCAGTGAGGCCAGCCGGTCGCCGAGGACGGCCGCGATGAACGCGCTGGCGAACACCAGCCAGGCCTTGTCGTCGATCCGACCGCCGACCAGGAAGGTCGCCGCGCCGGCCAGTAGTCCGGTGTTCAGCGCGAGCAGCCAGGTCGGGTACGGGTGCCGGTTGCGGCGGATCAGCGCGAGGCGGCGGTACGCGTCGTTGACCGAGACCGTCTCGGCGGTGATGTCGGCGACCAGCTCGTACACCGCGTTCAGCCGCGTGTAGTCCGAGGTGCGGCGGCGCACCACCCGGTCCGCGGTGACCGGCGGTTCGACCAGCGAGGGCTGGTGCGAGATCCCGATCAGGGTGAAGGTGACCTGCGGCTCGCAGTGGTCCAGCCGGTAGGCGTGGGCGATGCCGAGCATGGCCGCCTCGACGTCCTCGGCGGCCTCGCCGCTGGCGAGCAGCAGTTCGCCGATGCGCAGGGTCAGGTCGAGGATGCGCGGGACGCTCCGGCCCGCGGAGGGGTGCAGCTCACGGGGGGTCCGCTCGAAGGCCGGGCGCTCGGACATCGGGGTGCGCAGCAGGGTGCGCATCCGGTCCGGCCAGGGCGCCTCGCCGGGCGCGCCCGCCGTCAGGGTGGGGATGGCGATGCCGTCGGGCGGGGTGTAGCCGGCGGCCCGCCACTCCTCGGGGGTGAGGGTGTCCTCGGCGACCGAGCGCCGACGGCTGCCGGGCACGCTGTCGGCGTCCAGCCCCCCGGCGGCCCCAGCGGCCGCGGCGGCACCGGCGACGACGCCCTCGGCGACGACCGCGCCCGCCGCACCGACCGGCCCCGGCTGGGGCTCCGCCTCCAAGAGCTCCGGCTCCGAGGGCTCGGCGGCCGGCTCCGGGTTCAGCAGGCCCTTGGTCTCCCGGACCGGCGTGACCAGCGGGATCACGGTGGCGGGTTCGACGGTCGGGGCGGGGTGGCCGAGCAGGCCCTCGGTGGGCGGGGCCTCGGAGGGGTGGAGCGGACGCGGCTCCGGACCCGGGCGTGTCTGTCGCGCCTGACGGGCCACCCTGCCGCCCCTGGCCCGCTTGCCTCCGCCCGGTCGGCCCCGCTTAGGCACTTCCGCTCCTTGCCGCCCCTGATGGCGCCGGGTGGGCCCGGCGCCGTTCGATCACGGGTTACACCTTGCCTGATCGAACTGCCGGACGCACATGTACGTCGCGGCGGGCGGCCGCCCGCGCGGGTGCCTACCCGGCGCGGTGGCGGGCGGGGACGGACCGGCCGGACCGGCGGGCCCGCAGCAGTTCGACCGCCACCGGCACCACCGAGACCAGCACGATGCCGACCAGGATCGCCTCGATGTGCTCCCGGACGAAGGGGATCTGGCCGAGGAAGTAGCCAAGCACCGTGACGCCGGCACCCCAGAGCACACCACCGACGACGTTGTAGACGACGAAGGTGCGGTAGTTCATCCTGCTCACCCCGGCGACGATCGGGGTGAAGGTCCGCACGATCGGCACGAAGCGGGCCAGCACGATCGCCTTCGGTCCGTGCCGGTCGAAGAAGGCGGCCGCCTTCTCCACGTTCTCCTGCTTGAACACCCGGGAGTCGGGCCGCCGGAAGAGGCCCGGTCCGACCTTGCGGCCGAAGAGGTAGCCGACCTGGTCCCCGGCCACGGCGGCGGCCACGATCAGCACGCACATCAGCCAGAGCGGCAGGTGCAGGTAGGTGCCGTCGGCGATCAGCAGGCCGGTGGTGAAGAGCAGGGAGTCGCCGGGCAGGAAGAAGCCGATCAGCAGACCGGACTCGGCGAAAACGATGGCGAGGATGCCGAGCGGCCCGAAGGTGGAGATCAGGGTGGTCGGATCGAGCCAGGACGGGCCGAGGGCGAGGCTGGTCACGGGGCAGGCACTCCTGGAGGTCGAGTCTTGGCAATGAAACAGTAAAGCATTTGCCAAGAACCTCTTGATCCGGGAGCCCCTGCCCCGCGCCGGGGGCACTACTCCGGGCCGCTACTCGGGGTCGAAACTCCGGGCCGCTACTCGGGGTCGAAACTCCGGGCCGCTACTCGGGGTCGAAACTCGGGCTCGGGCCCGCTACCAGCGGCCCGCTACAGCCCGTAGCGCTCGATGATCTCCTCGTGCCGGGCGGTGTCCGTGCCCGCCGCCCGGGCCAGGTCGAGCCAGGCCGGCGGGTGCGGCCAGGCCGCGGTGAGGCGGCGCAGCAGCGCGTCGGCGTCGGCGGCCCGCTCGGTGGGCGGCACCCCGACGGCGGCGTAGATCCCGGGCAGGACCTCGTCCTCGTCGGTCGGGTCGGTGACGCTGTACTGCTCCCCGCTGTAGGCCCAGACCGCGTACCCGGCCTGTCCGAGCTCCTCGCGCAGCCGGGCCCAGGCCTCGTCGCCGGGCCAGCCGCCGTCGATCCAGTAGGTGGTGTAGCCGGCCGGGTCGAGCAGCGTCAGCAGTCCGAACACCGGGCGGTGTCGGCGCCGCTCCTCCTCCGGGGCGTCCTCGCCGGGCGGCTCCTCCAGCAGGGCCGGGGCGAAGACCACCACGTCGCCGTGGTTGAGCGTGAGGTCGTCGCCGAGCACCGGCAGGATGCGGGCGGTGGCCGGGCCGGTGCGGACGGCCGGGAGGTCCGCGGTCGCGCCGTTGGTCCGGGTGGCCCGGACGGTGACGATGTGCCACTCCTCGTCGACCGGGCCCTCGGCCTCGTCGAACTCCATGCCTATCAGCGCGCCGGTCGAGCGGACCGTCGCCCAGTCCCGGTTGACGGTGGCCGCGGTGATCAGGTGCCAGAGGTCGGGCTCCTGGACGGTGCGGTGCCGCTGCTCGTCCGGAGTGCCCTCGGCGGGCAGCGCGTGCTCCAGCAGTTCCTGGTAGTACCGCTGCGCGGCCACGTGGTCGCCCAGCTCGGTGGCCGCGGCGGCGGCCAGCCGGCGGGTGTTGATCCGGTCCGGGTGCAGGGCCAGGATCGCCTCGCACTGCTCCACCACGTCGGCCCAGCGGCTCTCGGCGGCGGCCCAGCGCGCCCGGATCCAGTGGCCGCCGGACGGGTTGGTCCCGGTGATCCGGTCGGCGAGCCGACGGATGCCCTCGTCGTCCCCGGCGTCGATCAGGGCGCTGCCGAGCATCGCGGTCAGGCCCTCGCTCGCCGGGTCGGCGTCCAGCCGGTCCCAGAGCAGGTCCGCGGCGGCCCGGGCGTGGCCGAGGCCGCCCAGCACCGCGGCCAGGTCGAGCGCCAGCCCGGTGGCACCGGCCGGTTCGCCCCGGTACTCGTCCAGGGCGGCGGCGAGCAGGTCGGCGCCGGCCTCGTAGGGCACCTGCGCCTCCCCGAGGTAGGCGGACAGCTCGGCCGCCGGGACGGGCAGCTCCGGCACGGGCAGCGCCTCGGCGTCCGCGCGCAGCCGGGCGACCTGCTCGGCGACGCCGTCGGTGCGGCGCAGCCGGGACAGCTTCCGTTCACCGAAGGCCGCCAGGGTGAGCGCGATCGTCCGGGCGTCGCGTGCGACGGCCAGCCGGCCGGCGGCCAGCAGCAGGTCGACGCAGGGGCGGTGCGAACCGGTGCCGTCCAGGTACCCGACCCAGCCGGCCAGCGCGGCGCCGAGCTCGGCGTCGTTCTCGCGGGCGCCGGCGGCGACCAGCAGCTCGACCGTCGCCGTCCAGGCGGCCCGGATGTCGGCGTGGCGCTCGGCGTCCGCCAGGCTCGGCAGCAGGGCCAGTGCCTCGTCGGTGCGGCCGAGCGAGGCGAGCGCGCGGGCGCGCAGCACGGCGCCCCAGCGCCGGTCGCTCTCGTCGATCTCACGGCCCCGGCCGCGCTCGGCCTGCTCGGCGGTGTCGAGCAGGGCCAGTACGTCCTCGTGCCGGCCGAGCAGGTGCAGGGTGCCGGCCCGGGAGTGGTGGAAGTGCAGCGAGAGCCGCTGGCCGGCTGACTGCATCCGGGCGGCGGCGGTGTCGAGGTGGCTGAGCGCCTCGGCCGGCCGGCCGTCGTCCTCCAGGGCGTCCGAGTACTCCCGGGAGAGGCAGTCGAAGCAGGCCCGGGCGGGCTCGATCCGCTCCAGCGTCTCGCTCAGCACGGCGAGCCGCTCGGGCACGTAGCCGGGACCGTCGACCCGGGCGTGGCAGATCGCGAAGTCCTGCACCACGCAGACGGACTGCGGGCAGCCCGCCGTCTCCTCGCGGTGCGCGAACTCCAGCAGGTCGACCGCCTCGGGCAGCGCCTGCTCGCCCTGGTGCCGCTTGTTCAGCAGGTTCTGCATCCGCCAGTGCCGCAGGTAGACCTCGACCCAGGGCAGGCCGAGCGCCCGGGCGGCGGCGACCGCCTCCGGGTAGACGGCGTCGAGCTGGTCGTTGCGCCCCTCGTTGGCGTGGCCGGGGAGTTCGTAGATGGCGTCGGCCAGCCGCCGGTGGCCGGCCTCGGCCAGCTGCTGGTGGGTGTCGTGCACCCAGGCCCAGATGTCGGTGCTCATACTGCTTGCGTCTCCCCCTGCGGGTGGTGCGCTGTGCTGGTGGACAGTGTGCTGACCACCTCTGACAATCCGTCCGACGGGTCCCGGACGGGCGGGTCCCGGACGAACAGGTTCCGGACGGCCGGGTCCCGGACGAACAGGTTCCGGACGGCCGGGTCCCGGACGAACAGGTCCCGGACGAACAGGTTCCGGACGGCCGGGTCCCGGACGAACAGGTTCCGGGCGAACAGGTCCCCGCCGGCCGGGTCCCGAACGGGCGGTGCGGGGCATGGCCCCCGGGCGGGCCTCGGGGGCCGGCGCCGTTCAGCCCCGGTCGCGAAGGCCCCCCGGGTCACCGGGTCCGCCCGGTTCCCCGAGCTCGCCGGGGCTGTCCGGCACCGTGCCCAGTCCGGCCGGCACGGCGGCGGTCAGCGCGGAGACCGCCGTCCCGATGCCCGCCAGCGCGCCGCCCAGGTCGCCACCGCCCGAGCCCGAGCCGGCGGACCCGGCGGACCCGGCCGAGGCCGCCGCCATGATCACCTTGAGCGAGCGGAGCAGCCCCGCCGCGGTCGCGCTGCCGGTGTGCCCGCCGCGGTAGGCGGTGAGCAGGTCCTGGACGGCCGGGCAGGCCAGGTTGAGGTAGAGCCGGGCCCTCACCTCGCCGCCGGACCGCGCGGTGAAGGCCCGGGCCAGACGCAGTGCGGCGGACGGGATCCGGGCATCCGCCTGGTCGTCCTCGATCCGCGCCTTCAGCTCGGCCTCGCGGTCCGGGACGAGGACGAGCGGCAGGCCCGGCGGGTCGAACCGGGCCGGGACGAGTTGCTCGCCGGGGTCGGCCAGGGCGCCGGTCAGCCAGGCGGTCTCCTCGGCCGGCAGCGGCCGCTCCGGGTCGCGGAACAGCTCACGGTTCCCGTTCTCGCTGCCGAGTTCGACGATCCGGCAGTCGCGCAGTGCGGCGTAGCGCCGCAGGAAGGGCAGCACCGCGTAGCGGTCGCCGCGCGCGATCGGCACCTGCATCGCCCGGTACAGCATCTCCTCGAAGCCGCCGCCGCTGCCGAGCGCGACGTGCACCGCGCCGCCGCCGGCGGCCCGCAGCGCACCGGCCGTCAGGTCGCCCTGCGAGGTGGGCACCGGGACGTCGTCGGCGAGCAGGGTGAAGAGCCGGTCGTCGCAGAGCGCGGCGCCGAGCAGGTCCTGGCCGTGCCGGGCGAGGATGCGGCGCCAGACGGCGGGGCGCAGCCGGGCGGTCTCGTAGAGGCCCTCCACCACGGCGTCGGTGAGGGCCTGCTGGAGCGCCCGGTAGTGCTCGTCGCGCTGGAGGTCCTCGCGGCTGGCGGTGGGGGTGAGCCGGCTGGACTCGACCACGCCGCCGATGAACCCGGCCCAGCTGGGCAGCAGGTCGCGGGCGTCCTCGGCGAGCAGCATGCCGCGCAGATAGACGGCGAGGTCGCGGTTGTCGCTGCTGCCGTAGGTGCCGCCGTCCTGGACCCAGAGCAGGCCGACCGCGTCGCTGCCGCCTTCGACGGGCTGCACGGGGAACGCGGTGAGCGGTTCGAAGCGGCGGCCGAAGGCGCCGGCGAACCGCATCCGGGCGGCGTACGGGTCGCCGTCGACCGCCTGGCGCCAGGGCACCGGAACGGCGTTGACGGGTTGTTCGTCGTCGCCGACGTAGACCGGGATCGGCAGCAGGACGCAGTACCGGCCGAGCACCTCGCGCAGCGCGTTCTCGTCGGCGAGGTGGGCGTGCTCGGTCTTCAGGGCGAGCTCGACCAGGGTGCCGGGGGCCGGCCGGGCGGGCACCCGCTCGACGCTGTACTGCTCGCCGCCGAAGCTGCGGTAGCGGTGGCCGAGCAGCGGCTCGCGGTGCGAGGTGGTGGTGACGGTGACCTCGTCGGCCACCGAGAAGGCGGAGAGGAAGCCGAGCCCGAAGGCGCCGATGAGCTCCTGGTTGCCGGTGAGTTCGCGCAGCATCCGGGTGTAGCCGGTGCCGACGGTGGCCAGGTAGGCGTGGATCTCCGGCTCGGTGAGGCCCGCGCCGGTGTCCTCGATGCCGACGGTGCGCCGGACGGCGTCGGCGCGTACCCGGATCAGCGGGCGGTGGCCGCCGTCCGGGTCCTCCAGGAGCCGCCGGGTGTGCGAGTCGTGGGCGTTCTGGACGAGTTCGCGCAGGGCCACCAGCGGGGTGGAGTAGAGGTGGGTGGCGAGGACGTTCACCAGTCCGCCGAGATCGACCTCGGTCGTACGCAGATCCTCGGTGGGCACGGGGTCGGGCGGGAGACCATCAGACATGGGTCCTCAGTGTGCCAGTGCGACTATCCGGCGACCATTTCTTTCTGAGGCCGGCCCGGAATCGGTTCGGGATCGACCGGGGCTCGATCCGGGGTCGACCGGGGCTCGGTCCGGGGTCGACCGGGGCTCGGCCTGACACCGGGCTGACACCGGGCTGACACCGGAGGACCGGTCAACCTGGCATTGACAGTGCAGTCCCGTCGAAGCCGCCGTCCGGCGGACCCAATCCGCCCTTCTTCGAGGGAACTTGACGCTCTCCGCGTGACCGCGCGCGGCTCCTTCCCGCTCTCCCGGTTCGTCGCCTTCATGACACCATCGGGCGAATTGCCACCCATTCGGTGGAGTTCGCCCAGGTGCTGGTGAATGCTGGTCGTGCGACGTCAGGAACCGGCGCTGCGGGGCGGCCACCCCGGAACGCGCCACTTTTTCGCACTCTCTCAGGGAGATCAGCGTGTCCCGTATCCGCGCAGCCGCCGCCGTCACCGCCCTCGGGGCCTTCCTCCTGGTCGGTCTCGGGTCCGCCACGGCGTACGCCGACAACGGCGCCGGTGCCAACGACCACTCCAACAGCAGCGTCGTGAACAACAACGGCTCCGGCAACGTGCTCGGCAACGTGACCGGCAACCTGGTCAGCACCCAGCAGACGGCCACCGGCTCCGGCGCCAGCAACCAGAACAACGGCCTCGCGGTCGCCGGCAACGCCGGCAACGTCGGCGCCCTCCAGGGCAACGGCAACCTCGCCGCCGACGTGCACCCGCACATCTTCTTCTAGTCCCGGCCCTCCTCGCCGCCGCTTCCGCTCCGGCGGCGAGGACCCGGACCGCGCACCAGGGCGCTCGCGGCCCGACCGGATCCACCGCGCCGCGACGCCGGGCCGGGTGCCCGCCCCCACCGTCCTCGGGGGCGGGCGCCCGGCCGTCGCTATGCGGGCCCGGGGAGGCCCAGGACGGCCCGGCCGAGCCGCCGCAGGCAGTCCCCGAGGTCCGGCCGTTCGCAGTACGGGCGGTTCCGCACCCCGTCGTTGACCAGGGCGAACAGTGCGTGCACCCGGATCCTGGCCTGGGCCGCGTCGTACTCGGGGCGGACCTGGCAGAGCAGTTCGACCCAGGTCCGCAGGAAGTCCCGGCGGAAGTCCACCGCGGCCCGCCGGTCCGGCGCGGCCAGCCGCTCGGTCTCGCTCAGCATCGCGCCCAGGTAGTCGCTGTTGCGCCGGGCGAAGCCCACGTAGGCGGCCAGCGCGGCCTCCAGGGCCGGCCCGGGCCCGTCGGCGACGGCGATCGCGCCCTCGACCTCGTGCCAGAGCCGTTCCCGGCTGCGCACCAGTGAGGCGGCCAGCAGCTGGGCCTTGCTCTCGAAGTGCCGGTACACGCTCGGCCCCGAAATGCCGACGGCGGCGCCGAGTTGGTCGGTGCTGACGTTGTCGAATCCGCGCCGGTGGAACAACCGCACCGCCGCCGCGAGCAGTTCCTCCCGGCGGGACTGCGCCCGGGCCACCGGCGCGGCCGCCGGGCAGTCCTGCGGATCGGGCGAGGTGTCGCCCAGCGGCACCGCCAGGATCGCCGCCACCAGCTCGCGCAGCAGCCGCTCGGCCCGGCGCGGTTGCGGCACGGCCGACTGGTAGGAGAGGCCGGCTCCGGCGGAGAGCGCCGACCAGCAGAGCAACTCGGCGTCGGCAACGCCGAGTTCCGGGCGCTCCGCCCGGAGCACCCCAACCATCAGCGCGACGTCCGCGCGCAGCTCGCGGCGCAGTCCGGCCCGTCGGACCGGCGGCAGCAACCGGGCGTCCCGCTGCACCAGCGTGCCGAGCGGCCGGTGCCCGACCGCGACGGCGGCCAGGGCGGCGCCGATGTCAGCCGTGGTCGATGCCGCGCGCAGTCCGCCGGACAGCTCGTCCAGCCCCAACCGGAGGGTGCGGTCCAGCAGTTCGGGCTTGCCCCGGAAGTGGCGGTAGAGGGCCGGCGCGGTGATGCCGACCCCGGCGGCGACCTCCGTCATGGAGACCTGGTGGTAACCGCTGCGGTGGAAGCGCTCGGCGGCCACGGCGAGGATCTGCGCCTGCCGGGATCGCGCGGGCGGCCGTCGTACCACCATGACGTCGCTCCTCGCCCTCGCCGGCCCGTATGACGGGCACCTCGCCCGGGTGCCGGCCCACGAGGTCCACGGCGCCGCGTCCCCGCACCGCGGTCGGAGCGGAGCGGAGCGGACTACGGGGCGCCACCCGCCGACCGTAGGCTAGCAAGGATTCACTTGTGGGGGGCCGGAGCCGGTCACAGCGGGCTCGGTCACGGTACGGACACCGCCGCGCCGACCCTGGACAAGTCGAAGCTACCCGGGATTAACTTGTGGGGCGATCAGCTGTCCACCGGCCCGCAGCCGCCCGTGCCGGCCCGCACCGCCTGGCACCACCGAAGGGAGCGCCGTCGTGCGCCGCACCGTGTTCACCGAGGACCACGAGGCCTTCCGGGAGACCATCCGGGACTTCATCGCCAACGAGGTCGTTCCCGTCTACGAGGGCTGGGAGGCCGAGGGCCACCCGCCGCGCGACTTCTACCGCCAGCTCGGCGCGCTCGGCGTCTTCGGCATCGAGGTCCCCGAGGAGTACGGCGGCGCGGGCGAGAGCGGCTTCAAGTACCAGGCCGTGGTGGCCGAGGAGACCGCCCGGGCGGGCGTCAGCTTCGGCTCCTCCGGCGTGCACACCGGCCTGGTGCTGCCGTACCTGCTGGAGTACGCCTCCGAGGAGCAGAAGCAGCGCTGGCTGCCCGGTTTCGTCTCCGGCGACATCATGACCGCCATCGCGATGACCGAGCCGGGCGCCGGCTCCGACCTCGCGGGCATCACCACCACGGCCCGGCTCTCCGAGGACGGCACCCACTACGTCCTCAACGGCGCCAAGACCTTCATCACCGGCGGCGTGCTCGCCGACCTCGTCCTGGTGATCTGCCGGACCGCGCCGTACGACCCGGAGAACCGCCGGGCCGGCCTCTCCATCCTCTGCGTGGACACGGCCTCCGCGGGCTACACCGTGGGCCGCAAGCTGCAGAAGATCGGTCTGCGCACCTCCGACACCGCCGAGCTGGCCTTCAGCGACGTCAAGGTGCCGGTGGAGAACCTGCTCGGCGAGGAGGGCAAGGCCTTCTCCTACCTGACCCACAACCTGGTCCAGGAGCGGCTGGCGATCGCGGTCGGCGCCTACGCGGCCTCCGCGGCGGCGGTGCGGTTCGCGGTCCAGTACGTCAAGGACCGCAAGGTGTTCGGCAAGGCGGTGGCCGAGTTCCAGAACACCAAGTTCACGCTGGCCGACTGCGAGGCCCAGGTGGTCGCCCAGCAGTCGATGGTCGACCGCGCGCTGGAGCTCTACCAGAGCGGCGAGCTGACGGTCGCGGACGCGGCGGCGACCAAGCTGTTCTGCACCGAGTCGGCCTCCGGCGTGATCGACAAGTGCCTCCAGCTGCACGGTGGTTACGGCTACATCCTGGAGTACCCGATCGCCCGCCTCTACACCGACAACCGGGTGTTCCGGATCTACGGCGGCACCAGCGAGGTCATGCGCAGCATCGTCGCGAAGTCGCTCGGCCTGTAGCGAGGGCCTGCGCCGGGGCCTCTGCGCCGGGCCCCGGCGGCGAGGACCCGCGCAACGGGAGCCCGGGCCGGCCGCCCCCACCGGGCCGGCACAGCCGGGAGCGCCGGCGGGCCGCACCCCCATGGCGG
>NZ_JBHWUI010000212.1:0-5774 GCF_042737525.1 Kitasatospora sp. NPDC059973
CGCGGGGCCGGGAGCGGCCGGGCCGGGAGCGGCCGGGCCGGGAGCGGACTCGGCATGCCGGGGGCCCGCCTGCTGCCCCGGGCCGCCGGGAGCGCGGTACGGGTCGGATCCGGACGGCCCGCCGGCCGGGGCGGGTGTGGAGTGACCGGGCATGAGTTCCCCCTCGAAGGGTCTGCGGGCATGCGGAAGCAGCCCACGGGGCAGTCCGCCGGCAGGCGCCTGGGCGCCGCGACTGACGCCGACTGTAGACCATTCTGAACAGGTTCAAAAAACCCCGGGGCGCCTCCGTCACAAGGCTGTGACAGAGGCGCCCCGGGGGGCGCCGTGCCGCGGGTGCGGGCGGGTCGGGCCGTCAGTAGGAGCCGTAGAGCGAGTACCGCAGCGTGTCCTTCACCGCCGGTCCGAACTCAGCCGGCCAGGTGCCGAAGGGCACCACCGCGTTGCTGTAGGCGCCCGAGCCGGTCGGGCCGGTGGAGTAGTTCATGTTGTTGACCGAAGCACCCGTCCCGTTGCTGTTGTAGACCAGCCAGTACGCGGTGTTCGCGGTGAGGTCCGCCGTCAGCGGCACGGTGTTCCAGGCGTTGGCGGTCAGCGTGCCGCTGCCGGTCGCCGCGACCAGGGTGCCCGGTGAGCCGCCCGCGTCGGTGTAGACCGCCAGCTGGTACTGGTTGTTCGGCGCCGCGCTGACCGGGCCGGTGTGCACGCTCAGCGCGGTGAGCGGCACCGGGGACGCCCCGGTGGTGACCCGGCTGCCGTTGAGGTGGTGGGAGTCGGTGTCGTCGATCAGCGAGCCCACGACCGGGTTGCCGAGCGTCCTGGGCGGCGCTCCCCCGGTGGTGAAGGAGATCGCGTACGGGCTCGCCAGCGCGTTGCCGGAGGTGTCCCGCACCCCCTGGACGCTCGCGGTGTAGCCGGTGGTCAGCGCCAGGGGGGCGCTCGGTGTGAGGACCACGCCGTTGGCGGCGCCGTCGTACGCCACCGAGCCGGCCACGGCGGCGCCGGCGGCGGTCCGCAGGGTCACCGCGGAGGCCGTCACGCTCGCCTGGTCCAGCGGCTCGCCGAACGAGAAGCGCACCGCCGTCCCCGCCGCCACCCCGGTGGCACCGCCGGCCGGGGTCGTCCCGGTGACGGCGGGCGGGGTGGTGTCCCGGCCGTACGAAGCCGTGTAGGAGCCGATTGCCCCGTCGAAGAACGCGTACGCCACGCCCTTGACCGTCTCGATCCGGTACGGGACGCTCCGGCCGCCCGAGGAGATGCCGGTCAGCGTGCCGGAGGCGGCGGAGACGGGCAGCATCGCCCGCAGCCCGTTGGCCCCGCCGGTGATGTCGAAGGTCAGGCTGCCGCCGTTCCAGGCCAGCTTGGTGAACGCCGAGCCGTTGCGCCCGTCCAGCCAGGTGAGCATCTGCCGCCCGGAGACCACCGGGACGCCGCGCGCCTTCGCGGCGGTGATGATCGCGTCCGAGGCGGCGGAGGCCGCGAAGTCGGTGTGGATGTTGGCGGTCAGCGCCGCGTAGTAGCCCTGGCCGCCGTAGGCGGCGTCGAGCAGCGTGGTGATGGTGCCGGGGTAGGACTGGCCGGACTCGTCGGTCAGCTGGGTGGTGGCCTGGTACTCGTCGATCACGCTGCCGTCGGTGTCGGCGAAGCGCATGATCTGACCGGTGCCGTTGAAGTAACCGGGGCGGTCCTTGGTGAAGTTGGAGGGGTAGAAGTAGTAGTCGGTGTCGAGCCGGATGCCGTTGGCCAGCTTGGTCTTCGCCTGCGTCGCCCAGTCGTCCCACTCCACGCAGTGCGTACGGCTGCTCGAAGGGTTCGGCAGCGAGGGGTACTTGGCCCGCCAGTTGGACAACTGGTCGGCGTAGTAGCCCTGCAGGGCGGAGGTGCTGCCCCAGGGACGGCAGTTGGTGGTGACGTGGACGCCCACCTCGAAGCCCTGGTCGGTGTAGGCCTGCGCCTGCGCCGGGGTCAGCGGATCGTCGGTGTAGATGTACGAGGAGCCGCGCACGCACTCCCAGTTGGCGACGCTGCAGCCGGGCGGGCTCTGCGCCGTGTAGCCGTCCCAGCGGCCCGCCGTGCCGCCGACGCCGTGGTCGTCCCCGGTCATCACCACCACGGCCTTGACGTCGCGCGGGAAGTACCAGAAGCGCGGCAGCGGCTTGCGGGCGGAGTCGAGCAGGGTGATCAGGTTGGCCAGCAGCCGCTGTTGCTCGTCGGCGATCGGGATCAGCGCCTTGTCCAGGTCGTTCCAGTCCGGCCGGCCTCCGGTACCGAAGAACATCTCGGAGGCCTCGTAGCCGTCCGTGCCGTCCCGCTGCTGGCCGGCCCAGGCCGCGTTGCCCTGCCGGGTCTGCACCACCGACCTGGCCAGGTCGTAGCTGAAGGCGGCGGCCCGCCCGCTGCCGGCCGTCCGCAGCGTGACCGCCGGGTTGGCGGTCGCGGTGGCGGCGTCGGCGTACAGGGCGGCGACGGTGGTGGCGCCGTTGAGCGCGTAGAGGTCGGCGGCGCCGTGGTAGCCCATGGTGTCGCCGGTGATCCCGGCGCCGGGGGCCGCGGAGGTGTCCACCTTGAGGTAGGCGTCCGCGCGGGCACCGGCGGTGGGGGTGAGGCCGAACAGCGGCGCGAGCTGCTTGTCGGGGCGCATCGCCACCAGCCGGCCGCCGCCCTCGGTCCAGGTGGTGAACAGCGCGGCCTGCGCCGCGGTGAGCGGCATCTCGCCCAGCAGCACCACGTCGGCGGAGGCCAGCACCGAGCCGGTCACCGCCGAGATGTCCACCGTGCGGTAGTCGTTGAGGCCCTCCGCCTTGAGGATCTCGGCCAGGTAGCGGGTGTACGGGTTGGCCTGGCTGGTCACCAGCAGGATCGGACCCTCGGCGCCCGGGCCGGCGCCCGGCGGCGGGGGCGGCGGGGTCTGCTCCGCGGTGTAGGTCGCGTAGATCGAGAAGCTGAGACCGCTGGACGTCACCGCGCCGAAGTCGGCGGGCCAACTGCCGAACCCCCGGCCGCCGTTGCCGTACACGCTGGTACCGCCGGGGCTGTAGCGCAGGTTGTTGACGGCGGCGCTGCCGCCGTTGCTGTTGTAGGCCAGCCAGTACGCGGTGTTCGCGGTGAGGTCCGCCGTCAGCGGCACGGTGTTCCAGCTGTCGGCGGTGAGCGTCGCCGTGGCGCTGCCGGCCAGCAGTGCGCCCGGGCTGCCCCCGTTGTCGCGGTAGACCGCCACCTGGAACCGGTTGTTCGGCGCCGCGTCCACCGCGCCCACGTAGACGCTGACGCTGCTGACCGCACCGCCGGCCGCGCCGGTGACGTACCGGGACGCGTTGAGGTGGTTCGAGTCTCCGGAATCGGTGGACGGACCGACCGCCGTACTGCCCAGGGTCACCGTGGCGGCCACCGCCGGAGCGGCCGCCGGGCCGGCGACCACCGCCACGGCGGTGGTGAGGGCGGCCAGCAGGCCCCCGAGCCTGCCACGCCTTCCGACGCCCGCGCGAATGCCTGTACCTGCCATGACCGCCCCCCACGCACCTCGGCCAACTGCCCCTATCGGTGTACCGGTTCGGCGCCGACCGTGTCCACGGAACCGCCACATCCCGTGCCGATCGGGACTATCCCTTGACCGAACCGGCCAGCAGGCCGCGGACGAAGTACCGCTGGAGGCCGAAGAAGACCGCCAGGGGGATGACGATCGACAGGAACGCGCCGGCCGTGAGCAGCTCCCAGCGGCCGCCGAAGGAGCCGGAGAGCTGGGCCAACCGGACGGTCATCGGCGCCACTTCGGGCGTTCCCCCGGCGAAGGTCAGCGCGACGAGCAGGTCGTTCCAGACCCAGAGGAACTGGAAGATGGCGAACGAGGCCAGCGCCGGCGTGCAGAGCGGCAGCACGATCGACCGGAAGATCTTGAAGTGCGAGGCGCCGTCCACCACCGCCGCCTCCATCAGGTCCCGCGGCAGCTGGGCGATGAAGTTGTGCAGCAGGAAGATCGCCAGCGGCAGCGCGAACATGGTGTGCGCGAGCCAGACCGGCGCGTAGGTGCCCTTGAAGTCCACCGCCGGGACGACGGTCAGCGAGCCCAGGTGCGCGCCGCCGGAGAAGAGCCGCAGCAGCGGGATCAGCGCCATCTGGATCGGCACCACCTGGAGCGCGAACACCACGAAGAACACCGTGTCGCTGCCCCGGAACCGCACCCAGGCCAGGCCGTACGCGGCCATCGCGGCCAGCACCAGCGGGAAGAGCGTCGCCGGGACGCTGATCGCCAGCGAGTTGACCAGGAAGGGCATCAGGCCGGTGGAGACGCCGGAGCCGCCCTCGAACAGCACGGTGTGGTAGTTGGAGAGGCCGAGGTCCGGGTGGAGGAAGACGTTCCACCAGCCGTCGGCGGTGACGTCCTGCTTGGGCCGCAGCGAGGTGGCGAGCAGCCCCAGGGTCGGGACGGTCCACAGCACCGTCACCGCGATCACGAAGACGGAGGAGAGCGGGCTGGTGAACGCCTGCCGGACCGGGCCCCGGCGCCCGTCCGGCAGCCCGCGCCCGCCCCGCCGGCCCGCTTGCGACGGTCGCCGGTCACCGGTCGGACGCCGGCCGCCCGTGACCGGACGCTCGCCGGTCGGACGCCGGCCCGTGGTCGGACGGTGCTCGCTCATCGGACTCCGCGCTCCTTCCGCAGCTGGAGGATGTTGTAGGCCACCAGGGGCAGCACCGCGAGGAAGAGGATCACCGCGAGCGCGCTGCCCCGCCCGGTGTTGAACTGCACGAAGGACTGCGAGTACATCTCGTTGGCCAGCACCTGGGTACCGAAGTTGCCGCCGGTCATGGTGCGGACGATGTCGAAGGCCTTGAGCGTGGTGATCATGACCGTGGTGAGCACGACCACCACCGTGGTGCGGATCATCGGCACCGTGACGTACCAGAACAGCCGCGCCCCGCCCGCCCCGTCCAGCCGGGCCGCCTCGGTGACCTCGTCCGGGATCGCCTTGATCGCCGCCGAGAGGACGACCATCGCGAAGCCGGTCTGCACCCAGACCATCACCGCCATCAGCAGGAAAGTGTTGAGCGGCTGGGAGAGCATCCAGTTCGGCGGGTGCTCCCAGCCCAGCGTGATGGCGAGCTGGCTGAGCAGGCCGATCTGCGACTGGGCGGCGTCGCGGGACTCGTAGACGAACTTGAAGATGATCGAGGCGCCGACCAGTGAGATGGCCATCGGCATGAAGATCAGCGACTTGTAGACCGCCTGACCGCGCATCCGGTCCACCAGCAGCGCCAGCACCAGCCCCAGACCGGTGGCCGCGAGCGGCGCCACCACCAGCCACAGCAGGGTGGTGACCAGGATCTTCTGGACCGAGTCGGTGGTGAACGCCCAGCCGAAGTTCTCGCCGCCCACGAAGCGGCTGCTGTCGTCGTTGTAGAGGCTCAGGTAGACGGTGCGGACCAGCGGGGCGACCAGGCCGACGAGCAGCAGCAGGACGGCCGGGCCGAGGAAGACCCCGACGGCCAGCGGGCGGGCGATCCGGCCGGAGGCCCGGCCGGCCACCAGGAAGACCAGCAGCAGGATGCCCAGGAAACCGGCGACGGCGCCGAAGCTGTTGCCGAACTTGACGGCGGCGTCGCCCCAGGCGCCGTCGGCGAGCGCGGTGGCGGTGAGGGACATGGCTGCGCGTCCTTTCCCTGCCACGGGCAGGAAGGAGGGGCGGGCGGGGGGGGGGGGGGGGGGCCCCCCCCCCCCCACCAAGTGGTGCATGGGGGGGGGGGAAGCCAACCCGGGCCGGCCCCCGGGAGGGGGGGGCCCC
>NZ_JBHWUI010000212.1:5784-12084 GCF_042737525.1 Kitasatospora sp. NPDC059973
GGCGTCTTTCCCCGCCCCGGGGCTGTTTGGGGGGGGGGGGGGTGGGGGTGGGTGGCCCCGCACCGCCCTCGACAGGTGGTCCTTGGCGGTCGGAGACCGCTACCGGGGCCGGGCCGCGGTAGCGGTCGGACCCGTTACTGCGGCCAGGCCGCGTCGATGTCGGCGGCGGTCTTCTGGATGGACTGGCCCTCGGCGAACCAGGCGGTCAGCGACTTCCACTCCTGCCCGGCGCCGACCGCGGCCGGCATCAGGTCCGAGCCGTCGAACCGGAAGGTCGCCGCCGGGTCGGTGAGCGCGTCGGCGGAGAGCCGGTCGATCGGATCGGTGTACAGGCTCTTGTCCACGCCCTGGTTGGCGGAGACCCAGCCGGTGGCGGTCTTCACCCGGCTGCTCGCCCAGTCCGGGCTGGACAGGTAGTTCTGCACGGCCTGCACCTCGGGCCGGCTCGCGAACGCCGTCACGAACTCCCCACCGCCCTCCACCGGGCTGGCCACCTGCGGGTTCACGGCCGGCAGGCGGAAGGCGAAGATGTCGCCGTCCGGGCCGACCTTGGTGTCCTTGGGCCACTGCGCCTTGTAGAAGGACGCCTGCTGGAGCATGAGGCACTTGCCGGTGAGGATCGGGGCCCCGGCGTCCTGGAAGGTCGTGGTGGCGATCGACTTCACGTCACCGTACCCGCCGTTGACCCAGGCGGGGTTCTGCATCCAGTCCGCCACGGTCCGCATCGCGGTGGTGATCTTCTCGTCGGAGAACTTCACCTGGTGGTTCACCCACTGGTCGTACACCTCGCCGCCGTACGAGCCCAGCACCACCTCCTCCAGCCAGTCGGTGGCCGGCCAGCCGGTGGCCGTCCCGGAGGCGATCCCGCCGCACCACGGCTTCGCGGCACCGGCCTTGGCGATCCGGTCGCTGAGCGCCAGCAGGTCGGCCCAGGACTGCGGCACCTCGTAGCCGGCCTGCTTGAAGGCCTTGGGCGAGTACCAGACCAGGGACTTCATGTTGGCGCTCATCGGCGCCGCGTAGAAGGTGCCGTTGACCGAGCCGTAGGTCTTCCAGACCGGGCTCCACTTGTCCTGGTTGGTGACGGTCTGCGCGGGGGGCTTGGCCACCTTGCCGCTCTTGACCATCTGGGCCAGCAGGCCGGGCTGCGGGATGATCGCGAAGTCCGGGGCGTTGCCGCCGGTCACCCGGACCGGCAGCTGGGACTCGAAGTCGTTGGAACCCTCGTAACTGATCTTGATGCCCGTGCACTTGGCGAACTCGGCCCAGGATTTCTCCAGGTTGTCCGACTCCGGGCTGAGGATCGACGCGAAGACCGTCACCGTGGTGCCGGAATGCCCGGCGTACGGCTGGTACTTGGCGCAGTCACCGGCCAGGGTCTCGCCCCCGCCGCCCGAACCGCCGCCGGAGCTCGAACTGTTGGAGCAGGCCGCGGTCAGGGCCAGCGCCGCCAGCAGGGCGGGCACGGCGACCAGACGGCGGGACCTCGCGGACGGCGTGGTCGGGGTGGGGGTCAATGCGGTCCTCCTCGCCAGGGCGCACGAGCGCCGGCAGTACGACAGAACGACATTGCGCTGTACCGGAGATCGACATGGACGCGGCGGGCCGCCGGTTTGACGACGTTAACGCAGCAGCCCCCCTCCGCCAAGGTCCGCGTTCGACCTTCATCGGCACGTGCCCCAGTTGTGACCCGGAGATCCGCCCCGCCCGCCGGCCGGTTCCCCGTCCGGGCGGACGGGGAACCGGCCGGCGCCGGGCGCGCTCAGAAGAGCCGGACCGGCAGCTCCCGCAGCGAGTTGACCACCAGCGAGGGGCTCGGCCGCAGGTCCTCGTCGGGCACCGCCAGGGACAGCTCCGGGAACCGCTCGAACAGCGCCGGCAGCGCGACCCCCGCCTCCAGCCGGGCCAGCGGCGAGCCCGGACAGACGTGCGGACCGTGGCCGAAGGAGAGATGACGACTCGGGTCCCTGGTGACGTCGAACAGCTCGGCCGTCACCCCGTGCTGGGCGGGATCCCGGCCGATCGCGTTGTAGGAGATCAGCACCGGCTCGCCGCGCGGGATCACGACCTCGCCGACCTCGATGGACTCGGCGGCGAACCGGAACAGGAAGTTGCTGGTCGGCGGCGTCCACCGGAGCGACTCCTCGACCACCGCGTCCCAGGACACCGTGCCGGCCCGGACCAGCTCCAGCTGGTCCGGGTGGGCGAGCAGCGCCCGGACGGCGTTGCCGATCAGGTTCACCGTGGTCTCGTGGCCCGCCGCGATGATCACCCGCAGGGTGGCCGCCGCCTCCGCGTCGCTCAGCGCCCCGCCCTCGGCGTCCGCCGCCAGCAGCGCACTGGCCAGATCGTCACCGGGCTCCGAACGGCGCTTCGCCACCAACTCGTTGACGAAGGCGTTCAGCCCGGCGATGGTCGCCTGGATGCCGTCGGGGTTGGGCCGGATGCCGAAGAACTCCTCGTAGAGCCCCCGCAGCAGGGCGTGGTCGGACTCCGGAACGCCCAGCAGCGAACAGATCACCGTCATCGGCAGGGGGAAGGCGAAGACCGACTTGAGGTCCACCACCCGCTCCCCCGCGGCCAGGACGTCCAGCAGGCCGTCGGTGATCTCCCGCACCCGGGGACGCATCAGCTCCACCCGGCGCGGCGTGAACGCCTGCGCCACCAGCGTCCGCAGCCGCCGGTGCCGGGCGCCGTCGGTGGTCACCATGCTCGGGCCGGGCACGGCCAGGCCGATCAGCGGCCACGTCTTCGGCACGTCGCCGCGCTGGTAGGCCGCCCAGTGCGCGGCGTCCTTCACCAGCCGGGGGTCGGTCAGCAGGTCGCGCGCGGCCGCGTGCCGCGTCACCGCCCAGGCGGCGACGCCGCCGGGCAGCTCCACCGCCACCGCCGGGCCGGCGGCGCGCAGCAGCGCGCCCTCGGCGGCGTTGTCGCGCGCCAGCGGGTCGAGGGCTATCGGGGCGGTCATCGGCACAACTCTCCTTGGCTTCCTGATTCCTGTCCGGTGTTAGTGCCGGCGGGCTCCGGCGTCTCGCTGCCGGGCCGCGGCGGGGGCCCGGGTTCCGGGTTCCGGCGGGCCCGGGTTCCGGGTTCCGGCGGGCCCGGGGCTTCGCGCGGCCCCGGGGTCAGACCGCGTAGCCCGGGGTGAACGACACCGGCAGTGCCACCAGCCCGCGCACCCACGCCGACGGCCGCCACACCAGCGCGTGCTCGGCCACCGCCAGCCGGAGGTCCGGCAGGCGGTCCAGCAGCACCTCGATCGCCGTGGTGGCGATCACCTCGGCCGCCTCCTGCGCCGGGAACGGGCACCCGTGCTCGCCGTAGGAGTAGCTCATGTGCGCCCGGTTGCCCTCCGCCGGGCTGCCGTCGGCCTGCCGCACCGCCGGGTCCGCGTTCGCCCCCGCGAAGCCGAGCAGCAGCATGTCCCCCGCGGCGATCCGCTGGCCGCCGAGCTGGGTGTCCCGGACCGCCCAGCGCCCGGCGAAGATCTGCGTCGGGGTGTCCTCCCAGAGCGCCTCGTTCAGGGCCTGGTTGATGCTGCGCCGGCCGCCGGAGAGCGACGCGGCGAACCGCTCGTCGGTGAGCATCAGCCGCAGCGCGTTGGAGATCCAGTACGAGCACGGCTGGTGGCCGGCGATCAGCAGGACGCGCAGGTCGCGCATCACCTCGTCGTGGTCCAGGCCCGCCTCGTGCAGCAGCATCCGCGAGGCCAGGTCGTCGGACGGCCGCTCGGCCTTCTCCCGGACCAGGTCGAGCATCACGCCGAGCAGCCGCTGCGCGCCGGCCGGGGCGTCCGCCCCGCCGTCCAGCATCGCCAGCAGCCCGTCGATCAGGACGGGCGCCTGCTCCTCGCTCAGCCCGAGCAGCCGGCAGAGCACCAGCAGCGGCATCCGGTGCGCGTACTCGGCGACCAGCTCGGCCTCACCGCGCCCGGCGAACCCGTCGATCAGCCGGTCGGCGATCTCCTCGCAGTGCTTGCGCAGCTCGTACGGGTCGACGGCGGCCAGCGCGTCCGTGACGGCCCGCGAGCGGCGGACGTGCTCCTCGCCCTCGGCGTACAGGATCGACGGCACCGGCGCCATCATCGGCTTCAGCGGCCAGTCCTCGGGGATGCTCTCCCAGGCGTTCCAGCGGGTCGAGTCACGGCCGAACAACTGCGGCTGGCCGGTCACCAGTTGCAGTTCCCGGTAGCCGATGACCAGCCAGGCGGGGACACCCCCGGCGAGCTCGACCGGAGCCACCGGACCGTGTGCGGCCCGCAGCTCGCGGTACAGCTGGGACGGGTCGGTCTGGAAACGCGGCCCGTACAGCGGGGTGGCGCCGGCGTGCGCCGGGCAGCCCGGCGGCGGGGTGGCGGCGGGCTCGGTCACGGGGTGCTCTCCTCGTACGGGGACGGGTGGGTGGCGCCGGCGCCGGCGCCGGCGGACACGGCGACCGGGGCGGCCGGGGCGGCCTCCGGACGGGCGGCCGGACCGCTGCCGGCCTCCACCCGGGCGGCCAGGTGCCGGACCAGCTCGATCAGGACCTGCTTGCTCGACTCCCGGTCGCGCGCGTCGCAGTCCACCAGCGGCACCTCGGCGGGCAGGTCGAGCGCCGCGCGCACCTGCTCCAGGCTGTGGCTCGGATCGCCGAAGTTGTTGCGGGCCACGATGAACGGCGTGCCGTGGTGTTCGAGCCGGTCGATGGCGTACCAGGACTCCTCCAGCCGCCGGGTGTCCACCAGGACGACCGCGCCGAGCGCCCCGCTGAACAGGCGGTCCCAGAGGAACCAGAAGCGCTCCTGCCCGGGCGCGCCGAACAGGTACAGCACCTGGCTCGCGGAGAGCGTGATCCGGCCGAAGTCGAACGCGACCGTGGTGGAGCGCTTGCCCCAGGAGCCCGAGGGGTCGTCGATGCCCTCGCCCGCCTTGGTCATGGTCTCCTCGGTGTTCAGCGGACGGATCTCGCTGACCGCACCGACCAGGGTGGTCTTGCCGACGCCGAACCCGCCGACCACGACGATCTTCAGCGCGTTGTCGGCGGTACCGCGCAGCGGGGTGCGCCGGGGCCCGGGGGCCTCAGAGCTGTTGGAGTCCATGCAACACCTGCTTCAGCGTGTCGAGATCGGGCAGCCGGGCCTCGTTGGGGGCGAACCGGGGGTGCCGGGCGGTGACCGCCCCGGACTCCAGCAGGTCCCCGAGGAGGATCTTCACCGCCGAGACCGGCAGCGCCAGCTCGGCGGCGACCTCCACGACGGCGGTCGGGGCCTCGCACATCCGCAGGATGCGGGCGTGCTCCGACTGCATGCCCGGGTCCGGCTCCCGCTCGGCGACGATCAGGGTGACCAGGTCGAAGGCGTTCTCCGGGGAACGGCTGCGGCCGCGGGTGATGGTGTAGAGGCGGTCCGGGTCGTCGTCACGGCCCGGCAGGACCGGCCGCCCGCTCATACCCGGGCGCTCTCTTGGACCACCGCGTCCGTATCCGCCCCGGCACCCGCGTCGTCGCGGGCCGGAGCACTGAGGTGGACGCCGATCTGCTCGATCAGACCGTGCATGTTGTGGCCGACCACGCCCACGTCCGCCTCGTCGTCGGTGACCACGGCGAGGTGGGCGCCCTCGCCGGCCGCCACGATGCAGAGGATGCCGCCGTGGAACTCGGTCATCGACTGCCGCACGCCGCCGCTGCCGTCGCCGAACTCGATCGAGGCGCCGTGCGCCAGGCTCTGCATCCCGGAGGCGATCGCGGCCAGCTGGTCGGCCTGATCGGCGCCGAGCCCGGCGGTGTGGCAGAGCCTGAGGCCGTCGGCCGAGAGCACCAGGGCGTGCCGGGCGCCGGGGGTGGCGGTCAGCAGGTTCTCCAACAGCCAGTCGAGGTCACGGTCGATAACGCTGCTCATCAGGAGTCCTTCTCGGTGACGGGGGAGGCGTCGGGCGTGGTGTCCGTGGTCGGTGCGGTCGGCGTGGTGTCCGTGGTCCTTGCGGGAGTCGCGGCCGGTGCGGAGGTCGCAGCCGGCATGGGGGTCGCAGCCGGCGCGGGGGTCGTGGCCGGTGCGCTGCCGTTCCCGGCCTGCTGGGCGGCGCGCCGGAAGGCGCCGAACCGGGCGGCGGCGCTCACCGCGTCGGCACGGACGGGCTTGCCGGCCGGAGCCGGTGCCGCGGTGGTGGTACCGGTGGCGGCGAGCGTCTGCCCGCGGCGGCGCTGCGGCAGACCGCTGTCGGCGACCTCCACCGGTACCGGGGCGGACGGGGTCGCCGGAGCGGACGACGGCGCGGCGGCGGGCCTGGCCGGCAGCAGCACCGGCGGGCCGGCGGGCGTGAGCGC
>NZ_JBHWUI010000213.1:0-12045 GCF_042737525.1 Kitasatospora sp. NPDC059973
GTGCGTCGGCCGGTCCGACGTCCCGCGCCCCGCCGGCTCCGCAGCCAGGGGGCGAGGGGGCGAGCCGAGCGCCGCCGGTGGACCGGTCGGCAGGCCTTCTCCCGTGCCGACCTTCTGTGTACGCAGTACCGGGCCAAGGGTCGACGGCCGGGCGGCGGAGCCATCACGCAGCGGCTCCCCGCGCGGTCCGCGCGGGAGGGGTCGACGGCCGGGCCGCCGCGGCGGCCGTTCGGGTCAGGCGGCCGGGGCGGTGAGGTCGAGGCCCTGCGGGTAGAGGAGCACGGCGGGCGGGAGGGCGGCGCTGCGGCCCGCGTGGAGGACGGTGAGGGTGCCGGTGCCCCGGCGGGTGGGGTCGGCGACGCGGCGCAGGGCCTGGGCCACCACGGCGTCGGCGGAGCCGTGCAGGGTGAGGTGGGCGGCGGCGGTGGGCGCGACGGCCGCGCGGATGCGGTCGGCGACCAGCTCGTAGTGGGTGCAGCCGAGGACGAGGGCCGCTGTGCCGGCCGGCGTGCGGGCCGCCGCGTCGGCGACGGCCGCGTCGATCGCGGCGTCGTCACCGTGCTCGATGGCGTCCGCCAGGCCCGGACAGGCGACCTCGGTGACGGCCGCCGGTCCGGCGAAGTCCCGGATCAGAGCGCGCTGGTAGGCGCTGCCGGTGGTGGCCGGGGTGGCCCAGATCGCGACCGGTCCGCCGAGCGCCGCGGCCGGCTTGATGGCCGGGACGGTGGCGATGACCGGCAGCGCGGGCTCCAGCTCGGCGCGGAGCGCGGCGAGCGCGTGGACGGAGGCGGTGTTGCAGGCGATCACCAGCGCGTCCGGTTCGAGGGCCGCCGCCGCCCGCGCGCAGCCCAGCGCGAGGGCCGTGATCTGCTCGGGTGTCCGCGGGCCCCAGGGCATGGAGGCCGGGTCGGAGGAGAGCACCAGATCGACGTCCGGGCGCAGGTTCCGAAGCACGGCGGCGGCGGCCAGCAGGCCGATTCCCGAGTCCATCAGTGCGATCTTCACAGGGCAAGACTCTAGTCGATACCCCGTGGCGGGCCCCGGGTGCGGCAGACTGCCCGGGTGACCGTCCTGCTGTGGATCGCCGTCCTCTCCCTGCTGGTCTGGCTCTGGCTGGCCTGCTGCCACGGGCTGTTCTGGCGCACCGACGTGCGGCTGCCGCCGCGCCGGCCACCGGTCCGCTGGCCGCAGGTCGCGGTGGTGGTACCGGCCCGGGACGAGGCGGAGGTGCTGCCGCTCAGCCTGCCGGGCCTGCTCGCGCAGAAGTACCCGGGGCGGGCCCGGGTGATCCTGGTGGACGACCACAGCTCGGACGGCACCGGAGCGCTGGCGGCCGCGCTCGCCGGGCCGGGGGGCCTGGAACTGACCGTCACCACCCCTCCCCCGCTGCCGCCCGGCTGGACCGGCAAGCTGTGGGCGCTGCGGCACGGGGTGGAGCTGGCCGGCCCGGACGTCGAGTACCTGCTGCTCACCGACGCGGACATCGCGCACGGCCCGGACTCGCTCGCCGAGTTGGTGGCCGCCGCCGAGAGCGACCGGCGGGACCTCGTCTCCCAGATGGCCCGGCTGCGGGTGGAGACCGGCTGGGAGCGCCTGATCGTGCCGGCCTTCGTCTACTTCTTCGCCCAGCTGTACCCGTTCCGCCGCAGCAACCGGCCCGGGGCCCGGACGGCCGCCGCGGCGGGCGGCTGCTCGCTGGTGCGGCGGGAGGCGCTGGAGCGCGCGGGCGGGGTGGCGGCGATCCGGGGCGCGGTGATCGACGACGTGTCGCTGGCCCGTGCGGTGAAGGCGGCCGGCGGCCGGATCTGGCTCGGACTGGCCGAGCGGGTGGACAGCGTCCGCCCCTATCCCCGGCTCGCCCAGCTGTGGCGGATGGTCTCGCGCAGCGCCTACGCCCAGCTGCGGCACTCCCCCCTCCTGCTGGCCGGGACGGTGCTGGGGCTGACGCTGGTCTACCTGGTGCCGCCGGTGGCCACCGTCGCCGGGCTGGCCACCGGGCACGGCGCGGTGGCCGCGGCGGGCGGCGCGGCCTGGGCCCTGATGACGGGGACCTTCCTCCCGATGCTGCGCTACTACCGGCAGCCGGCGCCGGCCGCGTTGCTGCTGCCGTTCACGGCGTCGCTGTACCTGCTGATGACGGTCGACTCGGCGGTGCAGCACTGGCGCGGCCGCGGGGCGGCCTGGAAAGGCCGCACGTACGGAGCGCGACGTGGTCCACAATGATCAAATGGATCGTCAGACAATCTCCCGCCTCGCCCATGTCCACCACCCCATCGCCGCGCCGATCACCGACGAGTCGGTGGCCCGGCTGCTGGCCCGGGCCACCGAACACACCGACGCCGGACGGGCCCTGGACCTCGGCTGCGGGGAAGGCGGCTGGCTGGTCCGGGCGTTGACCGCGCGCCCGCACTGGCAGGCGGTCGGGGTGGACCTCGACGCCGCGGCCCTCACCCGGGCCCGGCAGACCGCGGAGGCGCTCGGCGTGGAGCGCCGGCTCGGCCTGCACCACCAGAGCGCGGAGGAGTTCAGCTCGCGGGAGCCGTTCGACCTGGTGCTGAACATCGGGGCGACGCACGCCTTCGGCGGACTGCTGCCGACGCTCGCGGCAGCCCGCGAGCACCTGGCGCCGGGCGGCCTGGTCATGGTCGGCGACGGCTTCTGGGAGCGCGAGCCCACCCAGGCCGCGCTGGACGGCCTGGGCGCGACCCGGGACGAGTTCGCGGACCTGGCGACCACCACGGACCGGGTGATCGCGGAGGGCTGGACCCCGGTGTACGGCTACGTCAGCAGCCTCCAGGAGTGGGACGACTACGAGTTCTCCTGGACGGGCTCGCTCGCCCAGTGGGCGCTGGACAACCCGGACCACCAGGACGCGGCGGCCGCCCGCGAAGCCGTCGACCGGCACCGCGCCGAGTGGCTGCACGGCTACCGGGGCACGCTGGGCTTCGTCACCCTGCTGCTGCGTCGCTAGCCGTCCGGCCGGCGGTCCGCCCGGCGCCGGACGGAGCGGCGGGCGGAACTCGAGCCGGACCACGCGGCGCCGGACGGAGCGGCGGGCGGCGGGCCCGCCTGGGTCACCGCCCCAGCAACCGCAGGGCGGCCGGCTTGGTGAACTCGTACCTGGTCATCTGCTCCAGGTCCTTCAGCCAGCCGGTCACCCGCGCCGGGCGGGCCAGCACCCGGGCGTACAGGTCCTCGAAGGCGGTGGTGACGCCGTCCAGCGAGAACCGCCCGTCCACCCACTCCCGGCCCCAGGCGCCCAGCCGCGCCCGGCGGTCCGGGTCGTCGAGCAGCCCGCGGAGCTGATCCACCAGCGGATCGGGCACGCGCGAGCCGTCGCCGAAGCCGTACATGCAGCGCGAGGCGTGCGGTTCGACCAGCGGGCCCGGCTCGTGGACGGCGGTGTAGCCGGCCGCGCCGTGGACGACGACCGGTTTGGCGAAGGCCAGGCCGCGCAGCGCCGATCCGCCCATGCCGAGCACGATGTCGGCGGCGTCGTAGGCCGGCCGCGGGTCGGCCAACTGCCCCGTCACCAGCACGGCTTGGCGGCCGAGTGCGGCATTGGCCGAGGCGGCGCGGGTGCGCAGCCGCTCCAGGCTGGGGCCGGCGCCGACGACGACCAGCCGCACCCGCGGGTCGTCGAGCTGCCGGACGGCTTCGACGGTGAGCTCGGCGCCGGCGTCCTTCTCCAGCGCGGGGACCAGCCGGGTGACGATCGTGAGCAGCAACTCGTCGTCCCGGATGCCGTGTTCACGACGGAACGCGGCGCCGTCCCCCCGGCCCGGCGCGTCGGTGGCGGTGTTGACCGGCGGCTCGATCAGGCTGACGTCCTGGTGCCCGAAGGCCCGGCCGTCCCCCAGCAGGGCGCCGAGGCCGAGCACCAGCGGCTGGTGCCGGGGCAGGCCGCGCAGCATCCGGATCCCGTAGAACGTGGTGACCAGCGGCAGACGGCCGTAACGCCCGGGCCCGAAGTAGGAGTTGCGCGCCGCCCGGACCTCCCAGGCGTGCAGCAGCTGGCTGCCGTGCTCGGCGGCCAGCCGGCCGAGCCGGCGGCGGACGTCCGCGCGCGGGGTGTCGGGGCCGCCCGCGACCACCACGTCCAGGCCGTGGCCGGCCGCGACGTCGAGCAGCGGGGCCGGGCCCGCGACCCCCTGGGCGAACAGCACCGGATCGTGGCCGCGGTCGCGCAGGGTGCGGGCGATGTCGACCGCGTTGAGCTGGGCGCCGCCCAGGGCGAGGTTGTTGAGGTGGACCAGCACCCGGACCGGGCTCACGGGTCACTCCTCCCAGTGGTGCGGGACGAACACCGGCGCGGCCAGCACCACCGCGCGCGGCGGCGAGTCCAGCATCGGTCCGAACACGTCGAACTGGCCGGCCGAGTGCCAGCTCATCAGGGTACCGCCGTCGGTCCGGCCGATGCTGTAGACGCCGGCCCAGAGCGTGTAGCGGCCGCGCGGCAGCGGCAGCCGGGGGATCACGCAGGCGACCTGGTGGTCCTCCCCGGTGAGCCGGACTTCGTGGCTGATCTGGAAGATCGGACTGGAGGTGCCCTCGCTGACGCCCAGGTGCAGGGTGGCGTCCCCCCGGTAGTCGCCGCCGAGGGTCAGTTCGACCGTCATCGGCTCGTCGGTGGTCAGGCTGTCGCGGTCCTCGCCCCGGACGGCGTGCTTGAGCAGTCGCAGCGGTTCGCCGGTGCGGCCGCCGGACTCCGACTGCGCCTCGATGGAGTCCCGGTAGCCCGCCATGGCGTCCTTGATGCCCGCGTCCACCCGCACCGAACCCTGCTCCAGCCAGATCCCGCGCCGGCAGATGGACTCGACGGCGGGCAGGTCGTGGGAGACGAAGACGATGGTGGTGCCCTGCTCGGCCACCTCGCGCATCCGGTCCAGGCAGCGCTGCTGGAACACGGCGTCGCCGACCGCCAACACCTCGTCCACCAGCAGCACATGGGGCTCCAGGTAGGCGGCGACGGCGAAGCCGAGGCGCATCTGCATGCCGGAGGAGTAGAACTTCACCTGCCGGTCGATCGCACCGCCGAGCCGGGCGAACTCCACGATGTCGTCGAAGCGGCCGGCCACCTCCCGGCGGCGCAGGCCGAGCAACGCGCCGAACAGGTAGATGTTCTCCCGGCCCGTCAGGTCGGGGTGGATGCCGGCCCTGATCTCGATCAGGGCGCCGATCCGGCCGCGCACGTCGATCACGCCGCCGTACGGGTACATCACCCGGGTCAGCATCTTCAGCAGCGTGGACTTGCCGGAGCCGTTGGAGCCGATCAGACCGACTGACTCGCCCGGCTCGATGTGCAGGCTGATGTCGCGCAGCGCCCAGCGCCACTCCTCGCCCTTCTCACCGCGGAGCCGACGGGCCATCGAGTCGACCTTGTCGCGCAGCAGCATCCGCTGCTGGTCGGCCTTGAAGCGCTTCCACACCCGGTCGGTGCGGATGGTCCCCAGGGGGTGCGTCGGGCTAGGCGACATCGGCGATCCCCGTCTCCAGCTTCTTGAACAGCAGGTAGCCGCCGACCAGGAACACCAGCGAGGAGACCGCGGCGATCGAGGTGAGCGTGACGTCCGGCGCGTCGCCGTACAGCAGGGCGCCGCGGTAGCCCTCGATGACGGCGCCCAGCGGGTTGAAGCCGACGTAGATCTCCTGGAGGCGCTGCGGGATCTGCGCCAGCGGGTACGCGACGGGGGTGGCGAAGACGCCCATCTGCGTGATGATCGGCAGCAGGTGGCGGACGTCGCGCAGGTAGACCACGGCGACCGAGAGGATCAGCGCGACGCCGTAGGTGAAGGCGAACTGGATGAGCAGCAGCGGCAGCACCCAGAGGAAGGTGACGGCCGGGGCGGTCCAGAAGATCAGGAAGAGCAGGCCGAGCACACCGACGCCGATCACCATGTCCACGCTGGCGACCAGCATGGTGGCCAGCGGGAAGACCTCGCGCGGGCAGTAGACCTTGTTCAGCAGGCTGAGGTTGTTGGCCAGGCTCAGCGCCCCCTGGTTCATCGTGTTGCTGAAGAACTGCCAGACGATCAGGCCGACGTAGGCGAAGAGCGGGTAGGACACCGCGCCGGTGTCGATCTTCACGGCGCGGTGGAACACCAGGGTGAAGATGGCGCAGAGCGCCAGCGGGGTCAGCACCGCCCAGGCGAAGCCGAGCACCGCCTGCTTGTAGCGGGCGCGCAGGTCGCGCTCGGCCAGGGCCCGCACCAGCTCCCGCGCGCCCCACAGCTCCCGGGCCACCTGT
Source organism: Kitasatospora sp. NPDC059973 (assembly GCF_042737525.1). NCBI lineage: Bacteria > Bacillati > Actinomycetota > Actinomycetes > Kitasatosporales > Streptomycetaceae > Kitasatospora > Kitasatospora sp. NPDC059973. The sequence goes on from NZ_JBHWUI010000213.1 coordinate 6,248, forward strand.
GCGGGGCGCAGCCGGCGTTTGAAGACCAGGTCGGGTGGCGGCCCGGCGGCGACCGCGGGCCGCCACGACGCGGCCGATGTCTGGCTGTCGCGCTCGTCGACGAGCTGCGCGCGTTGTCCCCCCACGGACCCCTGCCCTCTCCGGTACCGCCGGTATCGAGAAGTGGGCCCGCCACCACGGCAGTTCTCGATCCCGGCGGCGCGGCCCGGCGTCCACTCTGGCACAGAGTGTGGTCGCCGGGGGTCGGTTCGGTGAAGGTGATCGGTCGGTCGGGAGAGGGGTCAGCCGCGGGGGTGGCGCTGCTGGTCCTGCTCGACCAGCCGGTCGAGGGCGTCGGGCATCGCCGAGACCCCGCCGGCCCGGGTCGGCGTGGTGCGCTCCTCGCCCTGGACGATCACCGTGGGCAGCTCGTTGATCTTGTTCTGGACGAACATCGCGGCGGCGTCGTCGACGGCCCGCCGCACGTCGTCGGAGCGGTAGGCGTCCCGGAAGGTCCGCTCGTCGACGCCCTGGCGCACCGCCCAGTCGGTGGTGGCGTCCTCGGTGGTGAGGTCCTTGTCGTCGGTGTGGACGGCGCGGAAGGCACTGGTCTGGAGGCGCTCGACCAGGCCGAGGCGCTCCAGGGTGTAGTAGAGCCGCGCGTGGCCGCGCTGCGTGCGCTCCTCGGGGCTGCCCGGCCAGATCGCGGGCACCCGGCGCAGGTTGACGTCGGAGCGGTGCTTCTCGGCCCAGGCCTGGAGCGGCTGCTCCAGCTGCTGGGAGTGGCCGCAGTCGTACCAGAAGAATTCGACGGCCTCGGTGCGGGCGCTCTCGCGCACCGGCTTCAGCTGGTCGACGCGGACGGACTGGGAGCCCTCGCGGGACGGTTGGTGGGTGGTGGCCGCGCCGGCCTGGACGGGGGACGCGGCGATCCCGGTCGCGACGGCGAGCAGGACGGTGGACCTCAGCAGCGATTTCACACCGGGCAGTGTGGCGGTGACGGATCGTCGACGGCCACTCGCCCCGAGGGGGCCGGGCCGCGATTCGCCCGATCGGCGCAGCCCGGCCCGGGGGCCGGTGCGGACGGCAGTGCGGACGGCAGTGCGGACGGCGGTGCGGACGGCGTCCGCACCGGTGGACCGGCCCGGGGCCGGCGCCTGCCGTCCGCGCGGGTCAGCGGCCGCACAGGTCGGTGAAGAGCCGCTGCCAGGCGTCGGCCACCACGCCGAGTTCGCAGTGCGCCAGCACGTGCTCCCGGGCGGCCGCGCCGAGCGCCGTCCGGTCGCCGGCCAGCACCTTGGCCAGCGCCTCGGCGAGCGCGACCGGGTCCCCGGGGGCGACCAGCGCCCCGGTGGCGCCGTCGCGGACCACCGAGCGGACCCAGCCGACGTCGGTGGCGACGGCGGGCAGCCCGGCCAGCGCCGACTCGATCAGGACGCCGGGGACGCCCTCGCTGTCGCTGGTGAGCAGCAGGGCGTCGGCGGCCCGGTAGAGCGGGGCCGGGTCGGCGAGGGTGCCGAGGAACTGGGCCCGGGCGGCGGCCGGGTGCCGTTCCAGGGCGGCGCGCTGCGGGCCGTCGCCGGCCACCGCGAGGCGGACGTCGGGGAGCCGGTCGAGCGCGTCGAGGGCGAGGTCGAGCCGCTTCTCCGGGGCGATCGCGCCGATCCAGGCGACCAGCAGCCCCTCGGCGGGCAGGCCGAGCGCCTGCCGGGCCGCGCGCCGCTCGCACTCGCTCCCGGCGGGCGGGTAGCCGTCGGCGGCGCGGGCGTTGGGGATGGTGCGGACCTTGCCGGCGGGCAGTCGGAAGCGCTCCTGCAGCAGGGTGCGGGCCTCGTCGGCGAGCGCGGTGACGGCGGCCGCGCGGTGCAGCAGGGCGCCGGTGCGCAGCCGGCGCAGCGGGCTCGCCGTCCAGTGCCGGGGGTCGCCGATGGAGACGTAGACGAACGGCGTGCGGGTGCCGGCCAGGGCGAGGGCGCAGGCGGGGAGGGTGGCGGAGCCGTGCGCGACGACCACGTCGGCGGTGCGCGCGGCGGCGCGGAGCGCGAGCAGGGTGGCGGGGTGCAGCCGGGCGCGGCCGAGCACGGTGGTGGCGAGGGTGTCGGGTGCGTCGGGGGCCGCGTCGGGGTGCGGGGCGAGGGCCCGCAGGGCGGAGGCCTGGCCGCGGCGGCGCAGTTCCCGGTGCAGGTCCCGGGCGAGGTTCTGGGCGCCGCGGCGGCGCGGGTCGGTGATCACGTGCAGGATGCGGGGGCGGGTTCCGGCCGTCTTCGCCGGTGTCGCGTCGGGCATGGGAACGACCTTGGCACAGGGGGGCGTCCGGGGCAGCCCCTTCGCACAACCCGGCGGTGGCCCGTGCGCCAGCGCGGTTACCCCTGTCGGGCGCCGGTCGGGTGCCGTCGTACGCCGCCGGCGTCGGGTGCGCGCCCCGGTGCGCGCCCCTGGCCGCCCCCGACCGCCCGGGGCGGCGGGAGGCTCCTGGCCGAATACCTGGCGGGCGGGCGGCGCCACCTGCGATGCTGATCGGCAGTCAGGGTGCCGACCGGCACGGGAGACCGGCCGCGCCCCGGAGGGCGGGGGTTGGCCTGTGCATGTGCTCTATGTGATCGACAGCGTGAGCCGGGTCGGCGGGGCCGAGCAGGGCCTGGTGGCGATGGCCCCCCAACTGGTGCGGTCCGGGGTGAAGCTGGACGTCGCGTACCTCAAGGACTCGCCCGGGGGCTTCCAGCCGGAGCTGACCGGAGCGGGGGCCGATGTGTTCGGCGTCGGCCGGGCCACCCGGGGGCGGACGCTCGCCGCGCTGCGCGGGCTGGTCCGCGAACGCCGCCCGGACCTCGTCCACACCACGCTGTACGAGTCGGACGTCCTCGGCCGGGCCGCCGCGCTGTCGGCGCGTACGCCGGTGGTCTCCAGCCTGGTGAACTCGGCGTACGGGCCGGAGCACCTCAACGCGCGCGGCCTCAGCCCCTGGAAGGTGCGGGCCGCCCAGACGGTGGACGCCGTGACCGCCCAGGGCACCCGCCGGTTCCACGCCCTCACCAAGCACGTCGCGGGCGCGATGGCGCAGCGGCTGCGGGTGCCGCGGGAGCGGATCGACGTGGTGCCGCGCGGGCGGGACCCGGAGCTGCTGGGCACCGTCACCCCGGAGCGGCGGGCCGCCGTCCGGGCCGCGCTGGGCCTGCCGCAGGACGCGCCGGTGGTGCTCGCGGCCGCCCGCCAGCAGTACCAGAAGGGCCTGGACGTGCTGTTGGAGGCCTGGCCGGCGGTCCTGCGGGCGGAGCCGGACGCGGTGCTGCTGCTGGCCGGCAGCGAGGGCACCGAGACGGCCCGGCTCACGGCCCTCGCCGAGGCGGCGGGCGGTGTGCGCTTCCTCGGGCCGCGCGACGACGTCTTCGACCTGATGGCCGCGTCCGACGCGTTCGCCGTGCCGTCCCGCTGGGAGGGGCTGGGCAGCGCGGCGATGGAGGCGATGGGCGTCGGCGTGCCGCTGGTCTGCGCGGACGTGCCGGCGCTGCGCGAGACGGTGGGCTCGGAGGACTACGCCCGGCTGGTGCCGGCGGAGCAGCCGGCCGCGCTGGCGGCGGCGCTGGTCGACACGGTGCAGGACCGGGCCTCGGCCCGGGTGCGGGCGAAGTCGGCGCGGGCGCGGTTCCTCACCTCGTTCACCCTGCACCAAGTGTCGGCGCAGATGGTCGGGTTCTACGAGCGCTCACTGCGCCTGCGCACGATCTGACGGGATCCCGTCGGTCCCGGGCGCCGTGCCGGTCATCGGGCGGTCCCAGTATCGCCAAAGCGGTTGCGCCGCACGTCGGGGCTCGGCAAGCATCGCAGGAGGACCGGCGGCCGGTGCGCGGCGTGCGTGACCGGCGTGGGCGAGGCCCGGCGTGGGCGCGGCACCGACCGGGCCGGCCGGGGCCCGGCACCGCTGCGCCGCCGGGCGCGGGTCGGCGGGGAGCGAGCCGTCAGGGGGGCGGGTCGGGCAGCGGTTCGTCAGGGGGCGAGTTGCGACATCGGGCGAGGGATTCCACCGGGCCGAGAGCGTGGCGCAGGACAGACAGAGGCAGCGGCACCCGGACCGCCGCGCTCCCGAGGGGAGCTCACCAGCACCACCGCACCACGAACGCGAGGGGATCCCACCGGTGGAACCGGCAAACCACTTCACCGTCCTGCGGCGGTACTGGCGGCTGCTCGTCGGCTGCACGCTCGCCGCACTCGTCGTCGGCTGGCTGCTGACCCCCGCCGGTGACACGGTGGACAACGCCAAATGGAAGTGCAAGGTCGCCATCACGCCGGTCGCGGGGGCCGGCGACACCGTGCGGGCCGACCAGGTGCTCTCGTACGCGCAGGGTTCGGACGTCGCGACGGCGGCGGCCCACCAGCTCGGCATCGGCGACGCCGCCGCCGTGATCGCCCGCCGGACCGTGACGGCCGACAGCGCCCAGATGCTCTCGATCGCCACCACCGGGCCGACCCAGCAGTCCTGTTCCGACCTCGCGGCCGCCTACTCGGCCGCGATCATCAAGGGCTTCAGCGACGAGTCCGCCAAGAGCGCCGCCGAGACGGTCCGGAAGCTGCAGGCGCAGGCGGACGCCCAGCAGAAGCAACTCGACGACATCCAGCAGCAGTTCAACCGCTCCTCGGCCGGCGACCAGCCGAAGCTCCAGCCCAAGCTGACCGCCGCGTCCACCTCGCTGACCGCCACGCTGACCGCCATCAGCAAGCTGCAGAACGGCGCCCAGACCGACGCCATCCAGCAGTGGGGCAGCATCGACGCCCGGCAGAACGCCGGCAACCTGCTCTCCTCCCCCAGCCGGAACGTCCGGCTGGGCCTGGCGGTCGCGCTCGGCCTCGGCCTCGGCGTGGTCGCCGCGCTGATGCTCAGCCGGATGGACACCCGGCTGCGCACCCGCAATGCCGTCGAGGAGGGCTTCAACCTGCCGGTGATCGGCGAGGTGCCGCAACTCTCCCGCCGGCTGCGGCGGTTGCGCGAGCCGCTCGTCCGGGCCCGCCCCTCGGACCCGGCCGCCGAGGCGTACCGCTCGCTGCGCTCCACCCTGCTGCTCACCGGGCCGGACGCGCTCGGCCGTTCGGCCGCCGGGCCCGCCGAGTGGGAGCGCGCCGAGCCCGCCCCGCGCCGGCACGCCGACCCGGCACCCGTGGTGCTGGTGGCCTCCGGCGGCAGCGGGGACGGACGGACCACCACCGTCGCCAACCTGGCCGCCGCGCTCGCCGAGACCGGTCGCGAAGTGCTCGTCCTGGACTGCGACTTCCGCCACCCGCAGCTGCACGCCCACCTCGGCGTGGGCGGCGGTCCGGGGATGGCCGAGCTGCTCAGCGGCGAGCGGCTCGGCGAGCTGGACGACCTGATCCGGCCGACCAACGTGGCGGGCGTCTCGCTGATCACCGGCGGCAACACCACCGCCTACCCGGCCGCACTGGTGCTGCGCGCCGCCGAAGTCCTGCGCCGGGCCCGCCGCCACGCCGACGTGATCCTGGTGGACACCTCGCCGCTGCTGCACGCCAACGACGCGTACGACCTGGTCCAGCACGCCGACGCGGTACTGGTCACCGTGCGCAGCGGCAATGTGACGCCCGAACAGGCGGACCGGGTCGCCGAGTTGCTCTCCCGGACCGGGGTGCCGGTGGCCGGGGTGGCGCTGCTCGCCAGCTTCGGCCCGGGCGGACGGCGCCGGCGCACCGGCCCGGTCGGCGGACCGGCGGCGCCGGGCGGCCGGGCCCCCCCCACCCCCCAGCCCCAGGCGCATATAAACAAAAACCAGCCCCCCAGACCAACACCCCTCGCGGGTGGCGTCGTGGGGGTGTAA
>NZ_JBHWUI010000214.1:0-11992 GCF_042737525.1 Kitasatospora sp. NPDC059973
TGGCCCGGGCGGCGGCGCCGAACCGGTGACCTCCGGCCGTGGCTCGGCCGCCCGCCGGGGCCCGGCGGCTAGCGTCGGGCCATGCAGAAGATCACCACCTTCCTCTGGTTCGACGACCAGGCCGAAGAGGCCGCCCGCTTCTACACCTCGGTCTTCGCCAACTCCCGGATCACCGGCGTGACCCACTACGGCGAGACCGGCCCCGGCGAGCCGGGCCGGGTCATGACCGTCACCTTCGAACTCGACGGTCAGCAGTTCGTCGCCCTCAACGGCGGTCCGGTGTTCCACTTCACCGAGGCCATCTCGCTCCAGGTCGACTGCGCCGACCAGCAGGAGGTCGACGACCTCTGGGCCAAGCTCACCGCCGACGGCGGCGCGGCCAGCGAGTGCGGCTGGCTCAAGGACCGCTACGGGCTCTCCTGGCAGATCGTCCCCCGCGTGCTGACCGAGCTGATCGCGGACCCGGACCCGGCCAAGGCCGCCCGGGTGGTGGCGGCGATGCTGCGGATGCAGAAGATCGAGATCCAGCCGCTCCTCGACGCCGCCCGGGGCTGAGACCGCCTCCGCCGCGTCGGTCGGCGCCCCGGCCGACGCCGGGGCCCTCAGGCCCGCTGCCCTTGGGCCCGCTGCCCTCAGGCCCGCTGTTTGACCGCCCGCCGCCTCCGCAGCCGGCCCGGGTTCAGCCGCTCGCCCCGGGCCAGCCTCCGCAGCCGGGCGAACCGGGAGAACCGCTCCCGGTTCGCCACCGAGGCCCGGTCCAGTTCCTCCATCAGTCGCCGGCTGCGGTGCTCCAGATCGAGCTCGTCGAGGATCCGGTCCACCTCGGCCAGCAGCGAACCGTGCAGCTGCCAGGCCTCCGGGTGCTCCTGCACCCGGAGCAGCAGCAGATGGGCGACGTTCTCCCGGCTGGCCCAGGCGGCGGCCAGCTCGGAGGTCAGCCGCCGCTCGGCCTCCTCGGCGTTGCGGCTCACCTGGGTGGTGACCAGTACCGCGAAGCTCACCAGCGCCCCGCCGAGGTGGCTCAGCAGCTCCTCCAGCGCGACCGCGACGTCGGCCGGGAACAGCCGCTCGCCCGGGGCCCGCCGCTTGGCGAGGTCGGTGAGCGACCGGGCCAGTACCCGGATCACCACCACACAGATCTCCAGCGTGTCCAGACCGGTCCGCAGCACCAGCCGGGAGAGCAGCCCCTCGCTGATCCGGGGGTTGAGCCGCAGGCTGTCCTCGGCCTGTCGCAGGGCGCCGTCGACGTCCGCGATGGCCTGGTCGAGCCGGCGGGCCTCGTACAGCCGTTCGGCCGCGCGCTCCACGGGGGTGGGCTCGCCGAGCTCCTCGGCGATGCCGAGCAGCAGGTGCCGGGCCCGCCGGGCGAGGTCCTCGATCGACTCGCCCGCCGTGTCGATCCAGACCGGCGGGGCGAACAGCAGATTGAACAGCAGTCCGACGGTGGCGCCGATCAGCGTCTCCAGCACCCGGTCCCAGGCCTGTGAGGTCACCTGGCTCACGCCCAGGATGAGCATCGCGCTGATCGCCACCTCCTGGACGAACTCGTCCACCCGGACGAACCGCCCGATGATCAGCGAGGCCAGGATGATCATGCCCAGGCTCCACCAGGAGAGCCCGACCACCGAGCTGAAACCGATCGCGATCAGCACCCCGACGACCACCGAGTTGACCCGGCGGATGCTGGTGGTCAGCGTCGAGTAGACGGTGACCTGGACGACCAGCAGCGCCGTCAGGGGGGCGGTCAGCGGCGCCGGCTCGCTGCTCAGCCGAGTGGCCACCACGTACGAGAGCGTGGCGGCCACCGTGGCCCGGACCGTCTGGACGACGAAGGGTTGTCGGGTACTGCGGCGCAGCGTGGTGGCGAAGGTCTCCGGGAGTAGGGCCATGCCGCCCTTCTTTCCCCGTCCTGGCAGCTCACACTGCTGATCCACCGCACCGGCACTCGAAAGAGCCGCTCGTCCGGCCGACGGCGCCGGCCCCGGCGCTAGGGCCGGCTGCGCTGTTCGCGCAGCAGCTTCCAGGGTGCGAGCGCCGATTCGACCTGTACGCCGAGGCTCATCTTGGAGGTGCCCTGGACGCGTTCCTCGAACCGGATCGGCACCTCGCGGATCCGCATGCCGCGCTGGACGGCGCGGTAGTTCAGCTCCACCTGGAACGAGTACCCGTTGCTGTGCACGGACGGCAGGTCGATCGCCCGCAGGGCCTGCGCGCGCCAGGCCTTGAACCCGGCGGTGGCGTCCTTGACCCCGAGGCCGAGGATGGTGTTGACGTAGAGGTTCGCCCAGGCCGACAGCGCCTTGCGGTGCCACGGCCACTCCTCGGCGGTCGAGCCGCCGGGCACGTAGCGCGAGCCGAGCACCACGGCGGTGCTCTCGTCGGCCAGCAGTGTCTCCACCATGACCGGGAGCACCGAGGCGGGGTGCGACAGGTCGGCGTCCATCTGCACCACCACGTCGGCGCCCTCCTCCAGGGCCCGGGTCATGCCCGCGACGTAGGCCCGGCCGAGGCCGTCCTTGTCGGTGCGGTGCAGTACGGAGACCGTGCCGGGCGCCCGGGCCGCGAGCCCGTCCGCGACCTCGCCGGTGCCGTCCGGGGAGTTGTCGTCGACCACCAGCAGGCGCAGACCGGGCAGCTTCAGGTCAGCGAGCAGCCCCGCGAGGACCGGCAGGTTCTCCCGCTCGTTGTACGTGGGTACGACGACAACGACCTTGGGGGAGGCCTCGACCATGTTCTGTCCCTCGCGCGATCCCCGGCCGGTGCCGCGCCGCCGGCGCCCGCAGCCGACCGGACGGGTGTCCACTTCGGTCGGGCGAGTCTAGCCGCGGTCGTACGTGCCCGGTCGCACCGCCCACCGGTGTTCCGGGCCGCGGCCGTCCGGCCGCCGGCCGGCACCCCGGTCCGGGACGTGTCGTCCTCGGCCGGGGTGCCGGGTGTGCCCGCCGGCTGCGGTGCCGGGTGCCTGCCGACGGGCTTCCGGGTGCCTACCGGCTGGGGTGCGATCTGCTCCAGGCGGGGGCGACCAGGGCGATCAGGCCGACGGCGAAGGCGAGCTGGAGGATGTGGCGGATCCAGTCGATGCCCGAGGTGTGCCGCACGCCGACCCAGCCGGCCACCGCGTTGCCCAGCCAGGCGCCCGCGGCGCCGAGCAGCATCGTCAGCCACCAGGGGATCGCCTGCGGGCCACGCAGGATCAGCTTGGCCAGAACACCCAGCACGAAACCGATGAGCAGAATCCACAGGAGCTGGAACATCGCATTCCACCTTTCGATGCGCGTTTCCCCATGATCGCCCGGATCACCCGCTTCGGCACGTCGGCGCGGGCCGCCCGGCGGCGGGCCCGGCCGGGCGCTCAGCGGTCGGCGTGGCTGAGGGCGGCCCCGGAGACCGGGTCGAAGACGTGCAGCCGGTCGGTGTCGATCCACAGCTCCAGCGGGCTGCCCTCGGCGGCCCGGGTGTCGGTGCCGATCCGGGCCACCACCTCGCGCCCGCGCGCGGTGGCGCCGGTGTCCCGCCGCTGCGCGGCCAGCTCCTCCAGCGCACCCGGGACGGCCGCCTCGCCCGCGACCGTGAAGTGCGCGAAGACGTCGGAGCCGACCGACTCCAGCACCTCGACGGCGACGGTGGCCGTCCGACCGCCGTGCGGGTGCTCCAGGAGGGCCGCGTCCTCGAAGTGCTCGGGCCGCAGCCCGACGACCACCTCGCGCGGCGCGTCCGCCGCGGTCAGCCGCTGCCGGAGCCGGTCGCTCACCGGCAGGTCGGCCAGCGCGGTGCTCAGCACGCCCTGCTCCAGGGTGGCGTCCAGGAAGTTCATCCCCGGTGAGCCGATGAACCCGGCGACGAACAGGTTGACCGGCTCGTCGTAGAGCTGCTGCGGCGCGCCGACCTGCTGGACGACGCCGCCGCGCAGCACCACCACGCGGTCGCCGAGCGTCATCGCCTCGACCTGGTCGTGCGTCACGTAGACGGTGGTGGTGCCCAGCCGGCGCTGGAGGCGGGAGATCTGGGTGCGCATCTGCACCCGGAGCTTGGCGTCCAGGTTGGAGAGCGGCTCGTCCATCAGGAAGGCCTTGGGGTCGCGGACGATCGCCCGGCCCATCGCGACCCGCTGGCGCTGGCCGCCGGAGAGGTTGGCGGGCCGGCGGTCCAGGTGCTCGGTCAGGTCGAGGATCCGGGCGGCCTCCTCGACCTTGGCGGCGATCACCGCCTTGTCGGTCTTCGCCAGCCGCAGGGCGAAGCCCATGTTCTCGCGGACGCTCATGTGCGGGTAGAGCGCGTAGCTCTGGAACACCATGGCGATGTCCCGGTCCTTGGGCGCGCGGTCGTTGACCACCTGGCCGTCGATCCGCAGGGTGCCCTCGGTGATGTCCTCCAGGCCCGCGATCATGTTGAGGGTGGTGGACTTCCCGCAGCCCGAGGGGCCGACCAGGATCACGAACTCGCCGTCCGCGACGGTCAGGTCGATGCCGTGGACGGCGACCGCGCCGTCCGGGTAGCGCTTGGTGATGCCGTCGAGGACGATCTCGGCCATGCCCTGCCTGCCTTCCTGGGACGTCTTCCTGCGGGGTGCTTTTTCGGGGGTCAGCCCTTGACGGCGCCGGCGGTGAGGCCGGCCACGATGCGGCGCTGGAACAGCAGCACGAAGACCACGATCGGGATCGTGATCACCACGGCCGCCGCGGAGATCGAGCCGGTCGGCTGCTGGAACTGCGAGCTGCCGGTGAAGAACGCGATCGCCGCCGGGACGGTCCGCGCGGCGTTGGTGGAGGTCAGCGAGATGGCGAAGAGGAAGTCGTTCCAGCAGAAGATGAAGACCAGGATCCCGGTGGTGAACACGCCCGGCGCCGCCAGCGGCGCGATCACCAGCCGGAACGCCTGCGCGGGCGTCGCGCCGTCCACCTTCGCCGCCTTCTCCAGGTCCCACGGGATCTCCCGGAAGAACGCCGACAGGGTGTAGATCGCCAGCGGCAGCGAGAACGTCATGTACGGGATGATCAGGCCCGGCCAGGTGTCGAAGAGGCCCAGGACCCGCTCGATGTTGAACAGCGGCGAGACCAGCGAGATCGGCGGGAACATCGCGATCAGCAGCGACATCCCGATCAGCAGCCGCTTGCCCGGGAAGCGCAGGCGGGCCACCGCGTAGGCGGCCATGGTGCCGAGGACGACCGCGATGGTGGTGGCGATGACGGCGATGCCGATCGAGTTGACCAGCGCGCGGGTGAAGTCCGAGGTCTGGAAGATGCCGCGGTAGTTCTCCAGCGTCCACTTGCGCGGGACGAAGTCGCCGTCGTTCAGCGTGCTCGGGTCCTTGAAGGAGAGCGCGGCGATCCACCAGACCGGGAACAGCGCGTAGAGCACCACCAGCAGGTTGACGACGCCCCAGCCGGCCGCCGCGCGCGTGCGTCGGGAGGTCATCGGCCCTCCGTCCCGCCACCGGGCGCCGAGGCGCCGAACACCTTGATGAAGACCAGCGCGATCGCCGCCACGCAGAGGAAGATCAGCACCGAGATCGCCGAGCCGATGCCCAGGTTGAGCGCGGTGAAGAGGTTGTCGTAGCCGAGGATCGACACCGAGCCGGTGTCGTTGGAGCCGCCGGTCAGGACGTAGATGTTGTCGAAGACCCGGAACGCGTCGAGGGTGCGGAAGAGCAGGGCGACCAGGATGGCCGGCTTCATCAGCGGCAGGATCACCAGCCGCAGCCGCTGGCCGAAGGTCGCGCCGTCCACCATCGCGGCCCGGACGGTCTCCCCGGGGACGAGCGCCAGACCGGCCAGCAGCAGGAGCGCCATGAAGGGCGTGGTCTTCCACACCTCGGCCAGGATGATCAGCCCGATCGCCTGCCAGTGGTCGGTGAGCGGGGCGCTGCCCTCGGGCAGCAGCGCGGCCAGGTAGCCGGTGTCCGGTGTCCAGGCGTACTGCCAGGAGTAGGCGGCGACCACGGTGACGATCCCGTACGGCACCAGGACGGCGGTGCGCACCGTGCCCCGGCCGAACACCGCCCGGTGCATCACCAGCGCCAGCGCGAGCCCCAGCACCAGCTCGATGGCCACCGAGACGGCGGTGATCAGCACCGTCACCCAGAGCGCCTGCCACCAGAACGGGGAGGAGAGCACGGCGGCGTAGTTGCCGAACCAGACGAACTCCGCCTGCTGGGGGAAGCGCAGGTCGTAGCGCTGGAGGGAGAGGTAGACGGCGTAGCCGACCGGGTAGGCCGTCACGGCGGTCATCACCAGCACGGCCGGGGCGCAGAGCAGCCAGCCGAGCCGGCGCTCCTGGCGCGAGCCCTCGGACAGGCCCTTCGGGGCTGTCGCGGGCAGGGTGGGCGGCCTGGTCACGGGATCAGCCCCTTCGAGCCGAGCGCGTCCCTGAGCTGGCCGTTCAGCGCGGAGACGGTGCTCTCCGGCTGCACGGCGGACGGTGGGGAGAGCGCGTGCGAGATCGCGATCGAGACGTTCTGGTAGGCGGGCGTCTGCGGCCGGACGGAGGCGGAGTCCAGCGCCGCCAGCACGTCGGCGGCGAACGGGTAGCTGTCGGTCAGCTCGGCGGCGGTGTAGAGGCTGCGCAGCGACGGCGGCAGGCCGCCCTTGAGCGCGTTGGTCAGCTGGTTGTCGCGGTCGCGCAGGCAGAGGGTGGCCTCCTGGGCCAGCTCGGGGTGCCGGCTGTAGGCACCGACCGCGAGGTCGATCCCGCCGATGGTCACGCTCGCCGGGCGGTCCGGGAGGACGGCCGGGTAGGGCGCCCAGCGGAAGTGCGGGAACAGCTCGGGCTGGTCGGCCTTCATCGCGGGGTAGACGAACGGGTAGTTGAGCTCGAAGGCGGCGGAACCGGACTCCATCGCCAGCCGGTTCTGGTCCTCCATCTGGTTGGAGAGCGAGGGGTCGGCGGCGGGGGAGTGGGCGAGGTCCCGGATCACGCCGGCGGCGGTGACGGCCGGCGGCCCGAGCGAGGGGGCGGTCGCGTCGGGGGTGAGCACCGAACCGCCGGCGCTGGTCACCAGGGTGTTGAACCAGACCGTCAGGCCCTCGTACTGGGCGCCCTGGACCTCGACGAAGTGCGGTTTGCCGGCCTTGGCCAGCGCGTCGGCCATGCCGAGCATCTCGGCCCAGGTGCGCGGCGGGGTGGGGACCAGGTCGTCGCGGTACCAGAGCAGTTGGGTGTTGGAGTTGTACGGGACGGCGTACAGCCGGTCCTTCCAGGTCGCGGTCTTCAGCGCGGCGGCCAGGGTGTCCGCGCCGGCCTGCTCCTTGAGCGCGCCGGTCCACTCGCGGATCCAGCCGGCCTCGGCGAACTCGGGCGCCCAGGTGACGTCGAGGCCCATGATGTCCACCCCGGCGTCGTGCGCGGCGAGCCGGCGCACCAGCTGCTGGCGCTGGCCGTCGGCGGTGCGCGGCAGCTTGTTGTAGCGGATCGAGTAGCGCCCGCCGGAGTTGCGGCCGCAGGAGTCGGCGGCCTGCTGGAGGGCGCCGGAGTCGTCGGGGAAGTTGTACCAGTCGAGGGTGACCGGTCCGCCGCCCCCGTCGGCGCCGCTGCCGCAGGCGGCGAGGGCCAGGGTCAGCAAGTGGACCAGGACGAGTGCGGCCCGGTGACGTGGTCTCGGCACGGCTCTCCCTCCGGTGGCGGCCTGCGGGTGGTCACGCTAGGGCGAGCGGCGGGGGGCGGGCCGGGAGCTGACGGCGCGACACACCCGATACCCGCCGGGTGGGCTAGAGCTGGTCCGACCGCCGCCGCCGCGTGCGGCGGGAACGGCCGGACCGGGCCCGGCGCCGTTCCGCTTCGATCGGCGCCGGCCGGCCGGTGGCTCTGGCGGGCCGGCCCGCACAGCCGCTACGGTCTGGACCATTCACCCGTTCGGCCGATCGGCCGCAGTCCCCGTCCAGGCCCTTCCGGGAGTCGTCATCAACACCCGATCCACCGTCAGCACCCCGCTCACCCTGCCCGATCTGCTGGACGACCGGGCGGCCCGGCACCCCGGACGGACCGCCCTGCTCGTCCCCGGAGGCGCGCCGCTGGACTACCGCCGGTGGCGCGAGCGCGCCGTCCGCGCCGCCCACGGACTCGCCCGCGCCGGGGTCCGGCCCGGGGACCGGGTGCTGCTGCTGTTCCCCAACCGCGGCTGGGACGCGTACGCGGTGGCCTTCCTCGCGGTCCACTACGCGGGCGCGGCCGGGGTGGTGGTCCGCGAGGACCTCGGCCCGGAGGACACCGCGCGGCTCGCGACGGCGAGCGCGGTGCGCCTGGCGGTGGCCGGCCCGGCGGAGGACCCCCGGGCGGCCGCGGCCGGCGTGCCCTGCCTGACGCTCGCCGCGCTGGAGGCGGTGACCGGCGCCCCCGAGGAACCGCCGCACCGGGCCCGCCCCGAGGACCTGGCCCAGGTGATCGGCACCTCCGGCACCACCGGGGCGCCCAAGGGCGTGCACGCCGCGCACGCCAGCCTCACCGCGGGGCAGCGGCTGGATCCCAGACCCCGGCCGTACGCCCACTCGGCGCACGCCGTGCACGCCTTCCCGATCGGCACCAACGCGGCCCAGGTCGTCCTGGTCAACGCCCTGGTCGCGGCGCCCGCGACGATCTGCCTGCCGCGCTTCGACGCCGAGGAGTTCGGCCGGACCGTCGAGGAACACCGGGTCGGCACCGTCTTCCTGGTGCCCTCGATGGCCGTGGAACTGCTGAACTCCGGCGTGGCCCACCGCCGGGACCTCGGCAGCGTGCTGCTGGTCAGCTCCTCGGCGGCCGCACTGCCCGCGCCGGTCGCGACGGCGCTCACCGCCGCGCTCCCCACCGCCACCGTCGTCAACACCTACACCTCCGCCGAGTCCTCGCCGGCCCAGGTATCGGCCGTCGTGGACGCCCGCCGGCCGGGCTCGGTCGGCCGCCCGGCCAACCCGGCCGACCTGCGGCTGCTCGGCGCGGACGGGCACCCGGTGGCGCCCGGCGCCGTCGGCGAGGTCTGGCTGCGCCAGCCCGGCCCGCCGCGCGGCTACGTGGCCGGACCGGGCGAGTCGGCCGCCGTCTTCCGGGACGGCTGGGTGCGGATGGGCGACCTCGGCCGGCTCGACGCGGACGGCTACCTCTACCTGGTGGACCGGGAGAGCGACCTCATCAAGTCCGGTGCGCTGAAGGTCTCCACGCTGCGCATCGAGGACGTGCTGCACGCCCACCCGCGGGTCGCGGACGCGGCCGCGCTGGGCGTCCCGCACCCGGTGATGGGCGCCGTACCGGTCGCCGCGGTGGTGCCCGCCGCGGACGGCCTCGACCTCGACGAGCTGCGGCTGTTCCTGAGCGCCCGGCTCGGTCGCGCCGAACTGCCCGTCCGGATCCTGGTCACCGACCGCCTGCCGCGCAACCCCAGCGGCAAGGTGGTGAAGCACGAACTGCGGGCCCGGTTCACCGAATCGGCCGACCCCGCCCCCGGAACCCCGCCCGCCACCGACCGCGAGGTCGCCCTGGCCGGGCTCTGGCGGCGGGTGCTGGGCCGCCCGGTGCGGGCCGTCGAGGACGAGTTCTTCGCCCTCGGCGGGGACTCCTTCCGGGCCGTCCAGCTGGCCGCCGCGATCTCCGCCGAGTTCGGCGTCACGGCGAGCACCGCCCTGGTCTTCGAACGGCCCTCGCTGCGCGCCCAGGCGGCCTGGCTCAAGGAGGCGCCGACGACGGTCCGGGAGCCGGGCCCACCGGCCGAGGAGGAGGTCTCGGACTTCCTCCGGGAGCTGCGCGCCCAGCCGCACGACGTCCCGCTCACCTCCCAGCAGGAGAACTTCCTGCGCTGGACGGCCGAGGCCGAGGGCCGCAACGTCGGATCGGTGGCCGTGATGTTCCGGGTCACCGAGCCGCTGCGCACCGACCTGCTGGCCGAGGCGCTGCACGAGGTGGCGCGCCGTCACCCGGCGCTGCGGACCCGGTTCGTCCCGGTACCGGGCGCCGGGCAGCCGGGGATCCGGCGCGCGGTGGTCGACGCGGACCCGGGCGTGGAGGTCGTCCTGGTCGAGGCCCCGGGCGAGAGCGACGACGAGGTCTCCGCCCGGCTGGTCGCCGTCCGGGACCGGCTGACCGACATCGCCGAGGGGCCGATGACCCGCCTCGCCGTGGTCACCCGGGGCCCGGACGACCACGCCGTGCTGCTCGCGGTGCACCACATGGTCGCCGACGGCTGGTCGATCGGGGTGCTGCTGCGCGAGCTGGGCGTGCTCTACTCGGCGCTGCGGCGCGGCCGGTCGGCGCCCGCCCCCCGGCCGGGACCCGAGTACCGGGAGCTCGTCGCCCGGTCCAACGCCCACTGGCCGGCCTCCCGCGCCCACTTCGCCCGCACCCTGGCGGGCGCGCCGCCGGCGGTGGAGCCGTTCCCGGGGCGGCGGCCCACCGAGGTCGTGCTGAGCGCGGCCCACCGGCTGGCCGTCGCGCCGGAGCGGGCCGCGGCCCTGCGGGCCCGCGCGGCCGAGGCGGGCGCGACGCCCTTCCAGGCGCTCGCGGCGGTCTGGCTGGGCCTGCTGGCGGAGCGCAGCGGCCAGGGCGACCTGGTGCTGATGACCCCGGTGCCGGGCCGGACCGAACCGGCGGCCGAGCGGGCCGTCGGCTGCTTCGTCCAGTCGCTGCTGCTGCGGATCGACGCGACGGGCGCACCCGGGTTCGCCGAACTGCTGGCCCGGGTCCGGACCGCCTCGACGGCCGCCCTGGACCACCAGCTCTACCCCTTCGCGGAGTTCAGCCCCCGGGTGCCGTTCGCCGCCTGGCTCCGCTACGAGAGCTGGAGCGCGCCGGCCCAGCTGCCCGGGCTGGCCTGCACCGCCTGGGAGGTGCCGCGCAGCGCGACCGTGCCGTACCCGATGCCGGGCGGGGACCGGCACGTGCCGGAGCTGGCGGCGGTCGAGCAGCCGGACGGCGGGCTGGTCTGCTGGCTGCGCTACAACGAGCACGCCTTCGCTCCGGAGACCGTCGCGGAGCTGGCGCAGGCCCTGGAGGCCCGCTTGCCGGAGGCCGCGTGAGGAGGAGGCGGAAGGGGTGCGTGCACGGAGTCGGGAGCGGTCGGAAGCGGCCGTTTTGAACCGGTCGTCCGTCGGCGTCCGTTCTTTCCTGCACAATCGTGCATACGTTCGCCCCTTCGTACAGGAGTCTCGCCCCACCATGTCGCCGCAGACCTCGGACCGTCTCCGACCCGCCGCCACCGTCCTTCCGACGCCCCGGGTGCCACGGCCGGCGCTCCGGTGCGGCCGCCCCACGGCGGGGAGCGGCCGATGAGGGGCCTCGGGGGGTTCCGGCGCGTGTCCGCTGGAGCGAAGCTCTGGGCGGCCGGGCTCGCCGTGGTGCTGATCGGCGCCCTGACCGCCGGCCTGCTGTGGTGGAAGCCCTGGGCCCCGCCCGCCGCCAAGGCGCTGGACCCGATGGCGTTCACCACGGCCGCCGGGGGCTCCCCGCTCTTCGGCAGCGGCGAGCACGTCTACCGCTACAAGGTCCGGGCCGAGAAGGGGCTCAAGGAGAGCCCCGAGCAGTTCGCCGCCGCGGTCGACGCCGTCCTCGGTGACGTCCGGCGCGGCTGGGCCGCCGACGGCACGCGCTCCTTCCAGCGGATGCCCGCCGACCCGGTGGACTTCACCGTCTACCTGGCGAGCCCGAAGACCACCGACCGGATATGCGGCCAGTACGGGCTGGACACCGGCGGGTCGGTGAACTGCGGGGTGGGCCACCAGGTGGTCATCAACGCCAAGCGCTGGAACGAGCTGACCGAGTTCTACACCGGCCAGCCTGAGCAGTACCACGCGCTCGCGGTCAACCACGAGGTCGGCCACATCCTCGGCCTCGGCCACGTCGACTGCCCCGGCCCGGGTCAGCCGGCGCCGGTGATGATGCAGCAGATCAAGGGCCTGCACGGGTGCGTCCCGAACGGCTGGCCCTACTCCGAGACCGGCACCCTGCTCACCGGTCCCCTCCTCCCGCCCGCCACCCCGGCCCCGTAGCCACCCGTGACGCCGGTCGCCCCCCCCAACCACCCGCGCGGTCTCGT
>NZ_JBHWUI010000215.1:0-11967 GCF_042737525.1 Kitasatospora sp. NPDC059973
GGGCGCGTGGGTGCGCCCGCCGCCCCGGCCGACCGGTCAGCCACTCAGCCACTCAGCCGCTCAGCCGCTCAGCCGCTCAGCCGCCGAGGATCGGCCCCAGGTCGATCCGGGCCAGCCGCTCCGGATCGGTGAGGATGTCGAGCGCGGTGACCCGGCCGTCCCGGATGGTGAACGCCATGAGCGACAGCGGCTTGCCGTCCGCGAAGGACAGCACCCCGGGCGCGCCGTTGACGAGCACCGGCCGGGCGTTCTCGGCGAAGCGGGCGAAGGTGATCGCCTGCGAGGCGACCTCGGCCGCACCGCGGCGCAGCGTGCTCGGCCGCAGGGCGCCGCCGTCCGAGCGGGCCACGATCCCGGGGTCGAGCAGCGCGAGGAGGGCGTCGAAGTCGCCGCCGCGCGCGGCGCTGAGGAAGGCGTCCACCACCTCGCGGCGGCGGTTCAGATCGCCGTCCTGGGCGGGCGCGGCGCCCTGGACGCGGCGGCGGGCCCGGCTGGCCAGTTGGCGGGTGGAGGCGGAGGTGCGGCCGAGGATCGGCGCGATCTCGTCGAACGGGACGGCGAACAGGTCGTGCAGGACGAAGGCGAGCCGCTCCGCCGGGGCGAGCGTGTCCAGCACGATCATCAGCGCGATCCCGACCGAGTCGGCCATCAAGAGCTCCTGCTCCGGGTCCACGACGCCGAAGGCGCCGACCACCGGATCGGGCAGCCGGACCGCGCCCTCCTGCCCGTCCGACCCGTCCAGCGGGTCCTCGCGCCGCGCGGTGCGCGAGCGCAGCAGGTCCAGGCAGACCCGGCCGACCACGGTGGTCAGCCAGGCGCCGAGGTTCTGCACGGCGCTGACGTCCGAGCGGTCCAGCTTCAACCACGTCTCCTGGACGGCGTCCTCGGCCTCGCTGAGCGAGCCCAGCATCCGGTAGGCGACCGCCCTCAGTTGGAGCCGGTGCTCCTCGAACTGCCCGGCCAGAAATTCGTTCCCGCTCACCTGTCACATCCCCGTTCCGCGATCCGTCGGTGCAGTGAAGGACGATAACCGGCCCGGCGCGCAAGGCACTCGGGCTCCTGACTCGACGGAGGAAACGCCGTGACCGCTCGGATGAAGAACCCCGCGATGGTCCTGCCCGACGCGATGAAGGGCATCCAGAACATCTACAAGGCCATGCACCAGGGCGGCGTCCCGCCCCAGATCATGGAGCTGGTGCACCTGCGGGCCAGCCAGATCAACGGCTGCTCCGCGTGCGTCTTCGCCGGGGTGACCAACGCGAAGAAGGCCGGTGAGACCGACGAGCGCCTGCACGCCGTCGCCGCCTGGCGCGAGGCCCCCTTCTTCACCGGGGAGGAGCGCGCGGCCCTCGCCCTGACCGAGGCGGCCACCCGGCTGGCCGACCGTTCCGGCCCGGCCGTGCCGGACGCGGTCTGGGACGAGGCCGCCGACCACTTCAACGAGGAGCAGCTCTCCGCGATCATCCTGATGATCGGCCTGACCAACCTCTTCAACCGGCTGAACGCCACCATCCAGGAGCCCGCCGGCGCGACCTGGGGCTGACCGCGGCGCGGGCCCGCGCACCGGCACCGACCGGCGGCGCGGGGGCCGGGGCCGCCGCCCGGCCTCCCGCGGCCACGCGATAATCCCCTACGGACACAACCCGGACGGCACAGCGCCCCGCACGGATCGGCCCTCCCCATGAGCACCACCTCCTGGACCGCGTTCGGCGGCGATCTGCACCTCGACCTCAGCGGCCGGCGCGCCGCCGGGGCCGGCCTGCGGGCGGCCCTGGAGGACGCGCTGCGGGAGGCCGTGCAGGACGGCCGGCTGGCCCCGGGAACGCGCCTGCCCTCCTCCCGGGCGCTCGGCGAGGACCTCGGGATCGCCCGCAACACCGTGGTCGAGGCGTACGGGCAGCTGACCGCCGAGGGGTGGCTCGCCTCGCGGCAGGGCTCGGGCACCACGGTGGCCGGGCGGACCGCCCCGCGGTCCGGCCGTCGCCCGGCCGAGGCACCGCCCGAGCGCCGGACGGCCCGCCACGACCTGACGCCCGGGCGGCCGGACGTCTCGCTCTTCCCGCGCACCGCCTGGCTGACCGCCGCGCGGCGGGCGCTCGCCACCGCGCCGCACGAGGCCTTCGGCTACGGCAGCCCGCTCGGGCGGATCGAGCTGCGGCAGGCGCTCACCGACTACCTCGCCCGGGTGCGCGGCGTCCGGACCGACCCGGACCACCTGCTGATCTGCTCCGGCTTCACCCAGGGCATCGGCCTGCTCTGCGCCGCCCTGCGCGAGCGCGGTCCGGCCCGGACGCGCGGGACCCGCACCCTGGCGGTCGAGGGCTACGGGCTGCCCCCGCAGCGCGAGATGGTCCGGGCCGCGGGGCTGACCCCGGCGCCGCTGCCGGTGGACTGCGCGGGGGCCCGGACGGACCTGCTCGGCGCCCGGCGGGACGCGGCCGTCCTGCTCACCCCCGCCCACCAGTACCCGACCGGCGCCGCGCTGGCCGCCGAACGCCGGTCGGCGGCCGTCGGCTGGGCCCGCGAGCAGGACGGGTACGTGATCGAGGACGACTACGACGGCGAGTTCCGCTACGACCGGCAGCCGCTCGGGGCGATGCAGGCGCTCGACCCGGAACGGGTGGTGTACGCGGGCACCGCGGCCAAGAGCCTGGCGCCCGGCCTGCGGCTGGCCTGGCTCGCCCTGCCGGACGCCTTGGTCGAGCCGGTGGCCCGGCGGAAGCAGCTGGCGGACACCATGTCCCCCGTGCTGGACCAGCTGACCCTCGCCGAGCTGATCACCTCCGGCACCTACGACCGGCACGTGCGCCGCTGCCGGCTGTACTACCGGCGGCGCCGCGACGCGCTCGTGGCGGCACTGGCCGAACGCGCCCCGCACGTCCGGGTGACGGGCATCGCCGCCGGGCTCCACGCCGTGCTGCAACTGCCGCCCGGGGCGCCGACGGAGGCCGAACTGCTGGCCCGCGCCGGGGCGCTCGACCTGGCCGTCACCGGCCTCTCCTGGCACCTGGCCGACCCGGCGCTCGCCCCGGACGCCTCGCCGGCCCTGGTGGTCGGCTACGCCACGCCGCCCGACCGGCTCTTCCCGGCCGCCCTGGACGCGCTCTGCGAGCTGCTGCGGACGGCCTGACCGGGCAGGTCCGGGGTCGTTGAACAGCCTTACCCCACCGGCTACTTGTTCCGGTTGCCCAACTCGAAGAGCAGCATGATGAAGCCGGCGAAGGCGTGCGTGGCGACCATGTAGATCAGCACCCGGATGCCGACCCGGCGGTTGGCCCACTTGCCGGCGTCGACGGTCTTCGGCGCGTCGGCGGCGGCCGCGACGGGAGCCGCGGCGGCGTCGGCGGTGACGGTGGTGACGGTGGTGGGATCAGCCATGGGAGATCTCCTCCAGGAGGTCCGACGGTGGGTCAGTGCGGGGCTGCGGGGCCGCCGCCGAGGCAGAGTTCGCCGCCGGGGCTCTGCAGCAGGGTGTGTACGAAGAGCAGCTCCACCCCGTCCGCCGAGTCGGCGGCGATGCAGTGCGGGGTGAGCGAGTCGAAGTGCGCGGAGTCGCCCTTGTCGAGCAGGTGGGTGCGGTCGCCGAGGGTCAGCCGCAGCCGGCCCTGCAGGACGTACAGCCACTCCTCGCCGGGGTGGACCCGGACCACCGCGTCCTGCACGCCCGGGGGGACGTGCACCCGCAGCGCCTGCATCGCCCGCCCGGGCGCGCCGGCCCGGCGGTAGCCCCAGCCGCCCGCGCGACCGGGGTCGATCGCGCCGCCGCGCACCACCGGGTCCGCCTCGGCCGGGGACTCGCCGAGGAGGCCGGAGACGGAGGTGCCGTAGGCACGGGCGAGTCCGAGCAGGACGGGCAGTGAGGGCTGGCGCCGGCCGGTCTCCAGCCGGGACAGATAAGCTGGGGAGAGTCCGACCCGGGAGGCGGCGACCTCCAGGGTGAGGCGGCTGCCGAGCCGGTGCTCGCGCAGCCTCGCGGCGAGGCCGGCGACCTCCAGGTCGTCGGTCCGGTCGCCGGGGGTGGAGGGGCCGGCTGGGCTGGTGGTCATGTGACCAGTGGACACCCCGCCTGCCGTACGGGCAAGAAACTTGCCTCAGAGGCAAACTGCCGCGCAGCCGCCTCGACGGGGCTGGACCGGCCCTACGGGCGGGGGATGTTCCGCAGGTTGCTCCGGGCCAGGTCGATCATGCGGCCGACCCCGCCGGAGAGCACCGTCCGCCCGGCGGCCAGCGCGAAGCCCTTCAGCTGGGCGGCCGTGATGCGCGGCGGGATGGAGAGCGCGTTGGGGTCGGTGACCACGTCCACCAGCGCCGGACCGGGCCGCTCCAGCGCCTCCGTGAGCACCTCCCGCACCCGCGCCGGGTCGGTCACGCGCTTGGCCGGGATGCCCATCGCCCGGGCGATCCCCGCGTAGTCCACGTCCCCGTTGTCGATCTCCGCCTCGGGGTAGCCGGAGACCAGCATCTCCAGCTTGATCATGCCGAGCGCGCCGTTGTTGAAGACCACCGTCTTCACCGGCAGCCGGTGGCGCACCACCGTGAGCAGTTCGCCGAGCAGCATCGAGAGCCCGCCGTCCCCGGACATCGAGACGACCTGCCGGCCGGGGCAGGCCAGCTGGGCGCCGATCGCGTGCGGCAGCGCGTTGGCCATCGAGCCGTGCAGGAAGGAGCCGATCACCCGGCGGCGGCCGTTGGGCTGGAGGTAGCGGGCGGCCCAGACGTTGTTCATCCCGGTGTCCACGGTGAACACCGCGTCGTCGGCGGCGACTTCGTCCAGCACCGAGGCGACGTACTCGGGGTGGATCGGCAGGTGCTTCTCGATGTCCCGGGTGTAGGCGCCGACCACGTCCTCCAGCGAGCGGCAGTGCTTGTCCAGCAGCTCGTCCAGGAAGGCGCGGTCGTCCCTGGGCTCCAGCAGCGGCAGGACCGCGCGCAGGGTGGCCGAGACGTCGCCGTGGACGGCCAGCTCCAGCGGGGTGCGGCGGCCGAGCCGGGTCGCGTCGTGGTCCACCTGGACGGTGCGGGCCTGCGGGAGGAAGGAGTCGTAGGGGAAGTCGGTGCCGAGCAGCACGACCGGGTCGGCGGAGTGCAGCGCCTCGTGGCAGGCGCCGTAGCCGAGCAGGCCGCTCATGCCGACGTCGAACGGATTGTCGAACTGGATCCATTCCTTGCCGCGCAGGGAGTGCCCGACCGGCGCGTTCAGGGCCTGCGCGACCGCCATCACCTCGGCGTGCGCCCCGCGGACGCCCACGCCGCAGAACAGGGTGACCTTGCGGGCCCCGTTGAGGGCGCGGGCGAGCGCCCGGACCTGGTCCCAGGGCGGCGCCGCGACCGCCTGCTCGGTGAGGAAGTGGCTGCTGCCGGTCGGCCCGGCGGCCGGCAGCGCGGCGATGTCGCCGGGGAAGGCCAGGACGGAGACCCCGTGCGCGCCCAGCGCGTGCTGGATCGCGATCCGCAGCAGCCGGGGCAGCTGCGCGGGCGTGGAGACCGTCTCGCACCAGCTGCTGCAGTCGGTGAACACCCGCTCGGGGTGGGTCTCCTGGAAGAAGCCGGTGCCGATCTGCCCGGACGGGATGTGCGAGGCCAGCGCCAGCACCGGCAGGCCGCTGCGCTGGGCGTCGTAGAGGCCCTGGATCAGATGGGTGTTGCCGGGCCCGCAGGAGCCCGCGCAGACGGCCAGCCGCCCGCTCAGCTCGGCCTCGGCGGCCGCCGCGAAGGCGCCGGCCTCCTCGTTGCGGACGTGCACCCAGCTGATCCCCTCGGCCCGGCGGATGGCGTCCACCACCGGGTTGAGGCTGTCCCCCACCACGCCGTAGACCCGCTCCACCCCGGCCTGCCGGAGCACCTCGACCATCTGCTCGGCCACACTCACCACGGGGCGCTCCTTCACCGGCCGCCGGTTGCCACGGGACACCTGCACCCTCCGGCGGAGCGCCCCGCGCCGCACCCCGGCCGGGGCCGAAGGGGTGACGGGCGGGGCCGGGCGTCACTCGGCCGCGAGGTGCTCCGGCCCGGGGCCCAGGGTGCCGCCGATCACCCCGGCCTGCGGCTGGCGCCGGGCCGGCTCGCGGCCTGGCGGCTGGCTGCACCGCTCCTGGGCGGGCGGCACGGTGGTCGGCAGGGTGACCGGCGACCCGACCTTCACCTGCACCCCCTCGCCGTCGTGGCGCAGGTGGATCACCTCGCCGCGGCGCAGCGTGTACGTCGTGCCCGCGTGGGTGATCCGCACCCCGAGCAGCTGGCCGCGCACCATCAGCGAGAAGCTCAGCCGCATCAGCCCGGGTGGCAGCCGGGGCCGGAAGGAGAGCGCCTCGCCGTGGTCCCGCAAGCCGCCGAACCCGGCCACCAGGGCGATGCAGGCCCCGGCCAGCGAGGCCATGTGCAGACCGTCGCCGGTGTTGCCGCCGAGGTCGTGCAGGTCCATCAGGGCGGCTTCGGCGGTGTAGTCGAACGCGAGGTCCAGCTGTCCGACCTCGGCCGCGATCACCGCCTGGGTGCAGGCGGACAGCGAGGAGTCGCGGACGGTCAGCCGCTCGTAGTAGGCGAAGTTGCGGGCCTTCTGCTCGTCGGTGAACGCGTCCCCGCGCACCTGCATGGCGAGCACCAGGTCGGCCTGCTTCACCACCTGCTTGCGGTACAGGTCGAAGTACGGATAGTGCAGCAGCAGCGGGTAGTTCTGCGCCGGGGTGTGCTCGAAGTCCCAGACCTGGTGGTCGGTGAAGCCGTCGGCCTGCGGGTGGACGCCGAGGTTCTCGTCGTAGGGGACGAACATCGCGGCGGCGGCGTCCCGCCAGGCGGCGGTCTCCTCGGTGTCCACCCCGAGCGCGGCCGCCTCGTGCGGGTGCCGGGCGGCGGCCTCGGCGGCGGCGCGCAGGTTGCTCTGCGCCATCAGGTTGGTGAACACGTTGTTGTCGGCGACGGCGCTGTACTCGTCCGGCCCGGTGACGCCCTCGATGCGGAAGTTGCCGGCCGCGTCGTGGTGGCCGAGCGAGCGCCACATCCGGGCCGTCTCGACCAGCAGCTCCAGCCCGTACTCGCGCTCGAACTCGACGTCCCCGGTGGCCCGGACGTAGCGGGCGACGGCGGCCGCGATGTCCGCGCCGATGTGGAACGCCGCCGTGCCGGCCGGCCAGTAGCCGGAGCACTCCTCGCCGCGGATCGTCCGCCAGGGGAACACCGCTCCGGCGAGGCCGAGTTGGACCGCGCGCTCGCGGGCCAGCGGCAGCGTGGTGTGCCGCCAGCGCAGCGCCTGGTTGACGGCGCTCGGCAGGCAGTAGGTGAGCACCGGCAGGACGAAGGTCTCGGTGTCCCAGAAGCTGTGCCCGTCGTAGCCCGGGCCGGTCAGCCCCTTGGCGGGGATGGCCCGTTCCTCGCTGCGGGCACCGGCCTGGAGGACGTGGAAGACGGCGAACCGGACGGCCTGCTGGAGCTCGACGTCGCCCTCGACCTCGATGTCGCTGGTCTCCCAGAACTCCTCCAGGAACCCGGCCTGTTCGGTCACCAGGCCGTCCCAGCCGGTGTACCGGGCGGCGGTCAGCGCGGCCTCCACCTGGTCCCGCACGGCGGGCAGCGAGCGGGTCGCGGACCAGCCGTAGGACATGAACTTCACCAGCCGCAGCTTCTCGCCCGGTTCGAGCAGGGTGGTGACGCTGATCCGGCAGTTGTCCGCCTCGGCCTCGGCGACGGTGTCCAGCCGGTCCGGGCCGTCGATGACGTGGTCCATCCCGGCCGCGACCCGGATGCCGCTGTAGCGGGTCCGGTGCACCAGGACGGCCTTGGTGCCGCCCGCGTGGTGCGCCTCGGCGAGCAGCGGCGCCTCCAGCACGGCGGAGGCCCGCGGGTCGCTCTCGGCGCCGCCGGGCAGCTGCTCGTTGGCGACCAGCTCCGACTGCAGGACGATCCGGACCGGACCGTCCACCGCCTCCACGGTGTACTCCACGGCGGCGATCGCCCGCTGGGTGAGGGAGACCAGCCGGGTCGAGTGCACCTTGATGGTCCGACCGGCCGGGGAGGTCCACTCCGCCTCGCGCCGAAGCAGCCCGGTCCGGAAGTCCAACCAGCGCCGGTGGCTGAGCAGTTCGCCGTAGCGCAGGTCGAAGGGCTCGTCGTCCACCAGCAGCCGGATGATCTTGCCGTTGGTCACGTTGATGACGCTCTGGCTGGACTCCGGGTAGCCGTAGCCGCCCTCGCCGTACGGCAGCGGCCGCAGCTCGAAGACGCCGTTCAGATAGGTGCCGGGCAGGCCGTGCGGCTCGCCCTCGTCCAGGTTGGCGCGCAGGCCGATGTGGCCGTTGGAGAGCGCGAAGACGGACTCGGCGCGGGCCATCGCGCCCAGGTCGAGGCCCTGTTCGGTGATCTGCCAGGGGTCGACGGCGAAGTTGTCCAGCCCGGTCATGCCGCACCTCCTTCGAGCAGCTCGGCGAGGTCGGCGACGACCACGGTGGCGCCGTGGCGGCGCAGTTCGTCGGCCTGGCCGGTGCGGTCCACGCCCACCACCGTGCCGAAGCCGCCGGCCCGGCCGGAGGCGACCCCGGCGAGCGCGTCCTCGAAGACCGCGGCGTGCGCGGGCTCGACGCCCAGGGCCCGGGCGGCGGCCAGGTAGGTGTCCGGCGCGGGCTTGCCCGGCAGGCCGTCCCGCTTGGCCACCACGCCGTCCACGACCACCTCGAACAGCTCCTCGATGCCGGCGGCGCGCAGCACGTCCCGGCAGTTGGCGCTGGAGGAGACCACCGCGGCGGGCAGCCCGAGCCCGCGCAGCCGCCGCACGTAGGCGACCGAACCGTCGTACGGCTGGACGCCCTGCTCGCGGATCATCCGCAGCACGGTCTCGTTCTTGGCCAGGCTGACGCCGTGCACGGTGCGGGCACCGGGCGGGTCGGCGTCGGTGCCCTCGGGGAGGTCGATGCCCCGGCTGTGCAGGAAGGCCCGAGTGCCGTCGAGTCTCGGGCGGCCGTCGACGTGGGTGTCGTAGTCGGTCACGGCGTCGAAGGGGACGAACTGCCCACCGGTGCGGGCCGCTTCGGCGCGCAGGAAGGCGTCGAAGGTGTCCTTCCAGGCCGCCGCGTGCACCTTGGCGGTCTGAGTGAGCACCCCGTCGAGGTCGAAGAGGAAAGCGCGGATGTCGTCCGGAAGCCCCAGCATGGGTGCAGTCTTACCCGCAAACGCGGGGAAGCCTCCCATTCCCGGCGGCGCGTCGCGGGAACGGGAGGCTTCCGGGGGCGCCGCGGCTACGGGGCGCTACAGCTTGGTTACGGCGCGGGGAGCTACGCCGTGACTGGGTACGCCGTGACTGGCTACGACGTGACTCGCTATGGCGCGGTGGGCTACGGCGCGGTGGGCGAGGCGATCACCGCGAAGACGGCGCCCTGCGGGTCCTGGACGACCGCCATCCGCCCGGCCGCCATGTCGAACGGCGGCTGGAGCACCGAACCGCCGCCCCGGACCAGGGCGTCCACGGTGGAGTCGGTGTCGTCCACCGAGAAGTAGGTCAGCCAGTGCGGGGGCGTGCCGGGCGGCAGGTAGTCCGGGAGCCGCTGCATGCCGCCCACCGAGCGGTCGCCGACACTCAGCGAGTAGTACCCCTCCACGCTCTCCAGGGCGGCCGGGCTCAGGCCCAGCGCCCGCTGGTAGAACGCCCCGGCCGCGTCGGTGTCGGTGGTGTTGAGCTCGTTCCAGACCAGCGCGCCGGGCTCGTTCACGACGCCCGCGCCGATGAAGTCGACCTTCTGCCAGACGCCGAACACCCCGCCGGTCGGGTCCGCCGCGACCAGCATCCGGCCGACGGTGCCGACGTCCATCACCGGGTACAGGATCGTGCCGCCGCTCTCGGCGACGGACCGGGCGGCGGCGTCGGCGTCGTCCGAGGCCAGGTAGGTGGTCCAGCCGACGGGCGGGAGGGGCTGGCCCTCGGGCGCCATCTGCGCCATGATCCCGGCCACCGGCTTCCCGTTCAGCGCGCACACGGCGTAGCCGCCGAACTCGGGCGGGCCGACCTCCCCCTGCCAGCCGAACAGGTCGCGGTAGAAGTCGAGGGCGGCCTGCTGGTCGCTCGCCATCAGGTCGATCCAGCACGGGGTGCCGGGCGCGTACGGAGCGGTCACTTCGGGCATTGCTGGGCCTCCGGGAGTACGGGTTCCTCGTCCTCCGCCACGACCGGCCGGGGAGCCCAGTGGCCCGGGCCCGGGCCGCGACGCGGGCGGGGGCCCGGGCGGCGGCGCGACCGGCGGGCGGTACACCGCCCACCTTCACCGGGCCACCGCGATCCCGCCACCGGACGGCGACCCGGCGGGCCACCCGGACGCGGGCGGCGGAAGGGGGCCGCCACGGGCGCTCTCCCGCCGGTCGGGTCAGCCGTAGGAGACGTCGGCGCAGATGTCCTCGTCCGCCGAGCGGGCGTCGTTGGTCACGCTGGTGGGCAGCGGGGCCGGCACCGAGGGAGCGGCCGCGGCGCCGGGGGCCGCGGCGGCACCGGGGGCGGCCGCGCCACCGCCGTTCGCCGCCGCGAAGTCCTTGCCGACGATCACGGTGATGCCGGCCGACTTGGCCGCCTCGACGGTGGCCCCCGGGAACAGCTCGGCGACCTTCTCGGCGTTGGCCTTCTGCCCGGAGCCGTACTCGATCATCGTGGTCGCGTACTTGGTGCTGGCCGCCGGGCCGGCCTTGGTGGCGGTGAACTTGGCCGCCTTGAGCGCCTCGCTCGCCTTGCCGTCCAGCCCGGTGGTGGTGGTGCCGTTGTAGACGGACACCTTGACCGCGGCGTTGCCCGCGTCGGAGGCCGCGGCGGGCGGCGTGGTCGGCGCCGCCGGAGCGCTCGGCGAGCCGGCGTCGGTCGGTGCGGCCGGCGCGTCGGTCTGCTGGCCGGTGGCGTTCTGACCGTCGATGGTCCGGTCGGCCTTGAGGGTGTCCCAGAGCTTGTTGGCGTCCGGCTGGATGATGTCGATGTTCTTGTCCTGGGTGCGGTAGCGCCAGGGCAGCGTCACGAACTTGAGCTCGTGCATGTCGATGTTCTTCAGCGAGAGGCCGAAGGAGAGCAGCTTGTCGGCGGAGCCGAGGCCCGGGTCCACGGTCATCGACTTGGTGGCGGCGTCCGCGAGCGGGAGCAGCGTGGTGGGGTTGAGGCCCTGGCTCTTGATGCTGGAGGCGAGCGAGCCGAGGAAGGCCTGCTGCCGCTTCATCCGGCCGATGTCGGAGCCGTCCCCGATGCCGTAGCGCAGCCGGACGAAGTTCAGCGCCTGCTGGCCCTCGACCTTCTGCTTGCCCTGCGGCAGGACGACGGCGCCCTTCTTGGGGAGCTTGGGGTTGATGTCGTTCTCGTAGATCGGCTTCGGCAGGCAGACGTCGACCCCGTTGACGGCCTTCGTCATCGCGGAGAAGCCCTGGAAGTCCACCACGATGGTGTGGTCCACCCGGATGCCGGTGAGCTTCTCCACCGTGTTCTGGGTGCAGGCGGGGTTGCCGTCGTCGCTCTCGCCCTTCGAGAACGCCGCGTTGAACAGGTCGCTGGTGGCGGCCTTGGTCCACTTGCCGTCCGGAAGCTTGCAGGACGGGATCGCCACCATGGCGTTGCGGGGGATGGAGATCCCGACGGCGTGCTTGTGGTCCGCGTAGACGTGCAGCAGGATCGTGGTGTCCGAGCGGGCGCCGCCGTCCTCGCCGCCGCCCAGGTCGGCGTTGTTCTTGCCGCGGCTGTCCGAGCCGATCAGCAGGACGTTGACCGGCTTGTTGCCGTCCGCGTCGGCCTGCGCCTCCGGCGGCCGGTCGCCGGCTATCGCGTCCGCGTCGAAGGTCTTGATGTTGGCGTTGAGCTTGAGGTAGATCGCGCCGCCCGCGCCGGCCATCAGCACCAGCACACCGGCCGCCGACCAGGCGACGATCTTCTTCACGTTCTTCTTCGGCTTGCGGCTGTTGCGGGCCGCCGCCCGGCCGCCGCCGGCCGCGGCCCCGCCGGCACCGGCCGCGCCGGCCGCCCGG